>JANOQK010000103.1:0-15398 GCA_031414855.1 Bacteroidia bacterium
TGTATTTTTCTTCCCGTCACATCCACCAGCTCAATAGAAACTGTTCCCGGATTTTCCAAGGTATACACAAATTCAAAATCGCGTAGAAATGGATTGGGATAGGCCGTCACCGAAAAATCCTTTTGCAAACTATTCTTAGAAACCGCTGTTATCATTTCATTCATGAAAGCATCGAGCCAGGTCATTCGTTGCTCAGTCCAGTTCTTCAACCAATCCACCTCCTGCTGAAAGGTCTGCCCTACATAGTAATTTGGCCAAACATACTTACCCAATACTGGCCATTGCAGAAAATTCCGTTGTTGGGATTCGACATTAAGCACAGCCGTAACTGAATCAATATAAGAATGAATTTTAGAGGTCTTCAATTTATTACTGCGTAATTCAATCCATCTTGTAGTAAGCTTTTGCCTAAAAGTCGGGTCTTCTAACAAGCGATCCCACCAAAAAGGAATTAACCAAAAGTCTTTATTGCAAATAGAGTTGAATCGAATCACTAGACCTTCAGGATTACCTTTCGTACAATAGTCCGCATTTCCAAAACCTAAATTAAAATCCCAGATAGGCCCCATGAATAGTTTCCCTCCATCAGAATCCTTTTTCTTGTGCATAAAAGTGCTAAGTCTGTAGGCATCCACATTCTTACTAAGTTCATTGGCAATAAAATAATCGATAAAGGAATCTACGTCTAAGTATTTGGCATAGCCCAGATTGGGATCTTTAAAATTATTACCCGCCAGCGCATTTTCGAAAGCAGACATAAACTGCTTAATGTATTCTTTCTGTTGTGTAACAATGTTGGCAGCTTTAGGATAGTCGTACTGATAAAAAATGGTTTGAAGACCACTGCGTCCAGGTGGTGTGAAGGTGGAAGTCCAGCCTTCTCCGCCTGTGCCAGTATCTTTATCAATTTTAATAATGTAGCCTCCCGTAAGGTCATCGCCACTGATTTCAATCGGATCAAGTTTGCTGATATTCACACGGTTCTTGTCACGTTTAATCTTCTCTATCAACACATAAATTCCCTGATACAATCCGTTTATGACAACCTCACAATATTTTGTGCGAGGTGCATATCTACCAAGATCGCGGCCTAACTTATATGCCAATGGATCTCGGACTAGACTTTTATCATTGTAGGGGGCAAATAAAATCCAGTCGCTTTGGGAAGGCAGCCCTAGCAGTGAAGCATTAAGGCTAGCACCGGTTACGTTATGTAATTCAATTCCATATTGTTTCTTGGGAAACATTTGAGAGGACGAGCCGCGAATTTCGATGCCTATTTTGCCATTGTAATCGTTGGCGGGATCAGTGAGATTATTTCTAACTCCTACTCCATTGTAAATGATCCCCATGGTGACTTCAATCTTAGGATCATCCACAATAGTTTGTCCATTCGTGTTGATCACCACGATCGGAAGATTGGAAGAGGTGAAGTTAACCTGACCAAATCCCCAAAGAGAAAAAAATAAGACCAAAGCCCACGCTACCCCTATCGTTTTAAAGTGCTTCATTAGACTTAAGGTCAAAAACTAAAAGTAGTGAAAAAACAGTTAGAGAAGTTGACCTATATGACGACTGGTAAGCCTCGAGCTAATGCATTTTCAAGTTATGCATGCATTAAAAGCAAACTTCGCAAAGAAATATAGAATGTTCATTATTTCGCTTCCGCAAAAGCCCTGATCTTATCGATATTTATGCGATCATTCAGCCTTTCTGAGTAGTGAACTTCTTTAATAACCAATCCCTTATCAATCAAAAATTCGGCTGGCATGGTGCTGATGGATTCTCCATCCGCAATCATATGGATGGGCACGCCTAACGATTTGGCTTTGAATGCTGTTTGAACAAATGTAGTAATATGACTTACTGCTGATTTATAACCAGAGTTTTCCAAACCATACGCACTATACCATTTCTTTTCAGGATCAGAAATAAGCGGAATAGGTGAAACTTCCTGGTGAAAAGTACTTCTTAACAAAACATTTTCTTTCGATTCGAAAAAGAAAATCATTTCCATGCCTTTCGTTTGCAACTCTTTATGAATTTTTGTCAGGGCATGCACCCGAATGTTGCAGAATGGACAACCGGCATGCCTGAAAAAACCAATGAAGATTTTCTTGTCCCGATAAGCATTCAAGTCGATCATTCGACCGTAAATATCTTTCAGGTTGAAAACGGGAGCAAGAAGATTGTTCTCTAATTTCATAAGGTTTCTAATTTTTAAAAGTTTCAGTGGTTTAGCTCTGGGAATGAAATTGGCGACCAGCCAATCATTATTGGTTTTGAATCGATAAACAATGTGTAAGTCCAATTGGTTTCTTAAAATTCTAATTTCATTTTTTGATTGTCTATCCTTCAATTTCATACTTGCAATCATTTCGCAAGCAAAAATGTTCAACACATATGATCATTTCATCATCCTTCCATCCATTGTGTGGTTGCCACCACCAGTTCAGGAATCAATTCCCGCTTCCCTGCCTTAAATGAATGATCCGCTCCTTCAAATTTTATGAGCGTGGCTGTTGATAAACTCGCACATACTGTTTCAATCAAACTCAGCTCCGCAAGCTTGTCTTTTGTTCCTTGAAGAAAAAGCATAGGAATAGAAATATTTTTCAAGTGAGTTGCTCTATCCGTGGCCGGCTGCCCAGCAGGATGAAGTGGAAAACCATAGAAGATAATTCCTTTAACATATTCAGGACATTCTTTAGAAAGTCTTTGCGAAGACATTCGTCCGCCAAAAGATTTTCCAGACGCATACACAGGAAGTTTTGGGAATAATTTATGTGCTTCGGCTAATACTTCGCTGACTGTCTTTTCTGCAATCGCTGGTAGATCTGGCCTCCCCTTCTTGTTCTCCATATAAGGAAAATTGAAGCGCAGCACCGCCATTGATTTCTGCACCAACTCATTGGAAAGCTCTTCCATAAAACGATGTGTCATACCCGCCCCCGCGCCATGTGCCAGCACCATCACAGCCTTTGGTTTATCCGGAACAGCTATTAAAGCAGAAATCTTTCCAATGCTTTCAGATATTTGAATAGAGATTTTTGCAGGCTTTGAGTTCATGCTTTGTAAATCGTGAAGAAAATATAACGATTCTACTGATAAAATACGAGAATTGAATTCTATGGATCAGGCTCACCCCTTTTCAAGTTTGTGCGGCTGCATGATTCATCGATTCCAATCTCCGGCCAGAGAGGGGAAAACAAGCTTTGAGACGCACAATCGGTATTGGGGTGAGGCCAATAAAAAGTGATACGGTTCTCTTTATGAAATCAATAGCCTAGATTCCTTATTTTTAAGTACCAAAACAAAGACCCATGTTACACTCCAAGCAACTAAAAGACAATCCATCACTGTTTGTCTTCCTTCCCATCTTTTATACCGTGTGGTCGGATGCGGTGCTTACACCAAGCGAGATCTCCACAATCGAAGGACTCATCCACAGTCAGGCATGGCTGACTGAAACTGAAAAAAGTTTTCTATTGAGCCAATTGGATCCGGCAACACCGCCTTCTCCAGATGAGCTGATGGAATGGCGTGACGCTATTAAAAAAGTGGCCGAACAGTCTGTTGAAAAAGATACGCTGGTTGATCTCGGCTTCAAACTGGCAGCACAATTTGGTAAGGTAAACGAGTCAGCGATAAAAGCGAGGCCTTCCCTATCCAACATAGAAGAAACTCTTGGCTTCATCAGCACTGAAGCTTCCTTCAATTTTCAATCCAGCGGCCGCAAAACTGTTACGGCTCAACAAGCCACACAAAAAACATTTGATGTCGATACACTTGCCAAACTACTCGATGGAGAACATGCAGCAATCATTCGAAAAGTTAAAACAATCATTTCTGATCCTGAATTTAAGTATGTAAGTCCTGGTGATCTTCCCTTATATAGAGAGAAAGTCTTGCACTGGTGTCATCTGTTAGCCGATCAGGGATTTGGCTCCATGGCTTTTCCGAAAGAATACGGTGGGCAAGGCGACATGGGGAAATATTTTGCCATTATGGAAGCATTGAGCTATCATGATTTAAGTCTGGTGATAAAATTTGGTGTGCAGTTTGGCTTGTGGGGTATGAGCGTCTATTTTTTAGGGACTGAGAAGCATCATAAAAAATATTTGAAAGACATTGGCACGCTGGAACTACCTGGATGCTTTGCTATGACGGAGACTCATCATGGCTCGAACGTAAAAGGAATTGAAACTACTGCAACCTATGATCACACTAATAAAACTATTGTGATCAACACGCCTCATGAACAAGCTAAAAAAGAATACATCGGCAATGCAGCTTGTCATGGGCAAGCGGCTACGGTGTTTGCCAAATTGATTTTAGATGGAAAAGATTATGGCGTCAGTGCTTTTGTTGTTCCCTTACGGGATAAAAAAGGAAAGACCCTGCCCGGAGTTACCATAGAAGATTGTGGACGCAAGATGGGATTGAATGGTGTTGACAATGGAAAAATTCATTTCAACAAAGTAGTGATTCCGAAAGAGGACATGTTGGATAAATTCGCCAGCATTACCGAAGACGGAAAGTTTGCCAGTCCTATCTCCAGTGACAACAGAAGATTTTTTACGATGCTGGGAACATTGGTAGGTGGACGTATTGGCATTCCGCGTTCAGGCTTAAGTGCTGTTAAGTCTGGATTAACAATCTCAATTCGCTATGGTGATCAGCGCAGACAGTTTGGTCCGGAAGGAGGAACAGAAGTACCGATTTTAAATTATCGTACCCATCAAAGACGATTAATGCCTTTACTAGCGAATGCTTATGCGCTGCACTTCTCTCTGAATTATTTAACTGAGCGTTTTATTAATCGCAAAGAAGAAGACATGCAGGAGATTGAAGCGCTTGCTGCCGGATTAAAATCATTTTCTACCTGGAACACCACAGCCACTTTGCAAGAATGTCGCGAGTGTTGCGGTGGAAAAGGTTATCTCTCTGAAAACAGAATTGAAGTTCTAAAAAATGATTCTGACATCTACACTACTTTTGAAGGAGATAATACTGTATTGATGCAGCTTGTGGCGAAGAGCAGGCTCACCGAATTCAAACAGGAATTCGCCAACATGAATGTCTTTGGTATTTTAAATTATGTAGCCGACCAGGCGAAGACGAGTTTGTCGGAATTGAACCCCATCATTGTGCGCAATACTGATGAAGATCATTTACTAGATCCCGAGTTTCAATTAAATGCCTTCAAGTACCGCGAGCGCGACATCCTTACCTCCGCTGCAAAGCGTTTGAGGCGACACATCAGTGAAGGCATGGATTCATTTGATGCCTTTAATGTAAGCCAGACCCATTTGGTGCAAGTGGGATTAGCCTATGTGGAGCGGATTATCCTTGAGCAATTCATTCTTCAGATCGAAAAAACAAAAGATGCCGGATGCAAAGCTGTATTGAAAAAACTCTGCGACCTATTTGCTCTTTCTCAAATTGAAAATAACAAAGGCTGGTATTTGGAATCGGGTTACATGGAAGGTGTGAAAACAAAAGCCATAAGAAAACTGATGAACCAACTCTGTTGGGAAGTGCGGCAGGAGGCTGTGCCGTTGGTAAATGCTTTTAATATCCCTGATGCTTGTTTGGCTGCGCCAATTGGGGTGAAAACCGGTTGAGAGATACGTTGAAATATATGCAATAGCATATACCTAGTTGAGTCGGCAAGCCTTTCGGCCAGGAAAGCTTAGCGATAAAATTTGTACATTTGGAATATGTATCGAGTTAATGACTATATAAATATCGATAAGGAGATATTGGCTGGAAATCCAGTTTTTAGGGGGACAAGGGTTCCTATTCAAACACTATTTGACCACTTGGAGAAAGGGATACGTTTAGACGAGTTCTTGGACGACTTTCCGACAGTCAAAAAAGAACAAGCATTGCGGTAATTGAAATTGCAAGTAAAATTTTGACCTCAAAAAACATCGAGCAAATCTATGAGACTGCTGCTTGATGAGAATCTTCCCAAAAGATTAAAACAAGATTTTAAGGAACATGAAATTTACACAACAGCTGACAAAGACTGGACTGGGATTTCAAACGGGAAATTATTGGGACTGTTTTAGCCTGTGTTCGGTGTTGTCACCGAACCACCACAGGCAGATCACAGCAGGATCGGTCGGTCACAAGACGTCACAAGACCAACCGAAAGCTGAAATAAAAAATCCTTTTTCTCAGCAGTGTCTCCCGCCTCGGGGTCGCTTCGTTAATCTTGCGGAAGTCTGAGACGAGGCACTATAAGAATTGATTACCTTACCACGCACGAAAAGACCCAGCGTTTGCAACACGAGATAATCCAGGCATTATTAGCCTTCAGAACTCGTGATTTTTTTGTTACTTCAGGGGACTATCATAAAATCAAAATGTATGAAAGTTCTCTGCATTTTCTTATTCGCAACACTTCTCAACACTCTCGGTATTGAGAAGAAGATAGTAGGCGGTCACAAACTAACCATGCACGAAGCCGAACGGATTTTAGGGGAATCGTGTCAACTAAAGGAAAGCACTACCTCAACTAAAGCAGGAGGGCATAAATATAAAAGCACCTATTTGGCAAATTCAAGCGATGAAAAGTCGGATAGAATAATTGCGCTCTATTATTCTTTTGAAAGCTTCACTGATGAAGCTGCTGCAAAGGAGAAATTCAATACGTTCAAGGTATCCAATCAAACATATGAAGGTTTTGAAATGCTAAACGATCTCGGTGATGAATCTTTTTTTCAAAGCGACAGCAAGAATTTTTGCCTACTCATTGTGCGGAAAGGTAATGAAATGATACTTTTCAAAGTAAATAAGATGACTTCAAAGACTTCTTTGGAAAACTTGAAGAAGATAGCGTTGGATGTAGTTCAAAGAGTCTAGCCGCACTTGTAACACCAAAAAATGTTGCCTGACAATTTTTATTCCGAATTTAAAAAATCACATTCAAAAACATATTTTACTTTTGCTGAAATCCCCCCGAAGGATACATTCTTAGTTAGCGTGCGTTTGCAAAGGGAGATAATCCGAACAGATTCTTACAAGACCAAACCGAAAGCTAAAGAGAGATGATTTGCAGTCAACATGGTTTACGAATAAATACCAACTAGATAGGATATAGATCTAAAACTGGACATCATGCTTGAGTTTGGGTTCACTCGAAAATACTATCTTCGCCCCCGAATTAGGCTGAAGGTGGCCATCCGATTTGTTGGGAAACATTAAAAATGAATTAATTCATGAAAAAAAGTTGCTTTACTCTCTCATTACTTCTGTTGGTATTTGTCGTCAGCGGGCAAACAAGATTATTTGTTGATCCCGCCTTTTCAAAAATTGCAAATGATCATAAAATCATAGCGGTCGTTCCATTTCGCACAACCATCTCACTTAGGCCAAAGCAAATGGCGAGTCTAAAAGAGGGTCAACTGGAAAAGATGCAAGAAGATGAAAGTCGCAATATTCAGATGTCAATGTATTCGTGGTTCCTAAAAAGAAAACAGCAGGGTAGCATGTGGGTAGACATTCAAGACGCTACCAAAACAACGGCCATTCTCGCCAAGAATGGGATTAGCTATTTAAACGTTAATGAGCACACACCTGAAGAAATCGCAAAAATTCTAAATGTTGATGCCATAGTAAACGGAACTTTTGAGACGGACAAACCCATGTCGGATGGTGCTAGTCTAGCGCTGGGCGTACTGGTTGGTTTTTGGGGTGCAACGAATAAAGCAACTATCAATATGTTCATTCACAATGCCGCAGATGGCAAAGTCCTTGTCAACTATAATAAGGCTGTTGCAGGATCGGTAGGCTCGTCTACCGATCAATTGACCAATGTTGTTATGAGAAAAGCTTCGCGTAGAATCCCTTATACAAAGCCCAGGGTTTAAGTAATGATTTGCCATATCAGTGCCCAATTAATAGGCATTTGCAACCAAGCTTGTTTCTACTGTTAGCCTTTGGTAGGTGCTGTCACTGAAACGCACACTAGCTAGCGTGTTTGCACCGCGAGCTTATCCAATTTGCAATGCACTCCAATTAGTACTTAATTAATGGTACACGGCTTGCCAATCCCTTCCATCCTGCCTATTTTAGGAACAACATGAAACCATGGAACTAAAAATACCAATGAAAGCAGTTGTCTATATCCAATATGGACCGCCAGAAGTTCTCCAGATTAAAGAAGTGGAAAAACCCATCCCCAAAGACAAGGAGGTACTCATAAAAATACATTCCACCACTGTGAACCGCACTGACTGTGGATTTAGAAAACCGGAATATTTATTCGTCTATTTAATTAGTGGATTGTTTAGTCCAAGAAAGCAAATACTTGGAACCGAACTGGCAGGCGAAATAGAAGCAATCGGTAAAGATGTTACATCATTTAAACCCGGTGATCAAGTATTCGGATTAAGCACCTACAATTTTGGAACTCATGCCGAATACATCTGTGTGCCTGAGAAAGGATCGATTGCGGCAAAGCCTAGCAACATGTCCTATGAGGAAGCGGCAGCAGTGTGTGACGGTTTGATGCTTGCCATTAATTACATCAGACAAATAGATTTCAAACAAAATCCAAAAATTCTGATCAATGGGGCTTCCGGCTCCATTGGCTCTGCAAGTGTACAACTTGCTAAGCACTATGGCGCTGATATTACAGCCGTGTGCAATACTAAAAATATAGAACTTGTAAAATCACTGGGTGCCAATAAAATAATAGACTACACCAAAGAAGACTTTACAAAAAGTGAAGAGGTGTATGACGTGGTGCTGGATGCCGTAGGTAAAAGCACTTTTTTTAAATGCAAACATTTGTTGAAACCCAAAGGAGTTTACTTTTCAACAGAACTAGGTCCGTATTCACAGAATCCTTTTTTAGCATTGATAACTCCTTTATTCGGTGGAAGAAAAGTTAAGTTCCCAATTCCCACAGACAGCAAAGCAGATATTATTTTTTTTAGAGAACTTATTGAAGGTGGACATTTCAAAGCAGTAATTGATAGAACCTACTCATTAGAGCAAATTATTGAGGCCACCACCTATGTAGAAACAGGACAGAAAACAGGTAATGTGGTGATCAACATCGCACAGTAGAATTTAGCTTTCCTTACCAACGCAATGACTGAGGCCGTTAAAAATATCCGTTCAGAAAAACCAAACAACCTATCGGGGCTTACTTCAACAGAAGTAGTTCAACAACGGGAGCTAAATGGAATGAACGCAGGTGTGAAAGCAAAAAACCTGCTGATTCAAAACATTCTTTCGGTTGTCAAAGAGCCGATGTTCATCTTATTGCTGGTGGCTTGTTTCGTTTATTTTGCCTTGAATAAGTTTAGCGAGGCCTTCACGATGTTGGTCGCCTTGTTGTTTGTGACAGGGATTGATGTCTTCCAGAATTTTCGCAGTCAAAGAGCGGTGAAAGCGTTAAGCCGGATTACCGAAAGTAAAGCAAAAGTTGTAAGAGATGGCAAAGACACTGAGATTCCTGTAGAAGAAGTGGTGACGCAAGACATCCTCTTATGTGAAGAAGGTGCCGTTATTGCGGCCGATGCTGAGATCATCACCTCTAATGACTTCTCCGTTAACGAAGCCATCCTTACGGGGGAATCCGTTTCGGTAGAAAAATTTATGGGAGACACTATACTTCAGGGAACACTTGTAGTAAGAGGGTATTGTCACGCCAAAGTTAAAGCAGTTGGACTACAAACCACACTTTCAGGTATTGGAGAGTTGGTTGCTACAACTGGAAAGGAAGACACCCCGCTGCAGATTAAAGTCTCAAAATTTGTACGGGTGATGGTCATTGCAGGCAGTATCGCCTTTGCATTTGTCTGGATGTACAATTGGTGGGAAAGTGGTAACCTATGGCATGGCTTGCTGCAAGGGCTCACCATGGCCATGTCCGTATTGCCCGAAGAAATTCCTGTTGCGCTGTCAACATTCATGGCGCTGGGCGCTTACCGACTTTTAAAACAAGGAGTGATAGCACGAAGTCCAAAGACGGTAGAAACACTTGGCTCGGCTACTGTTATCTGTGTTGACAAAACAGGTACGCTTACGCAAAATCTGATGAATGTGTCAGACACCTACTCGTTTCCTTCTGGAGAGGAAGTCAACTTTACTACATCAGCGAAAAAAAACGAAGTACTTGAATATGCCATGTGGTCGAGTGAAGAAATTCCTTTTGATCCCATGGAAAAATCCATTCACGCACAGTATTCGAATTTGGTGGTACCGGATGAGCGACCAAATTTTAAAATGGCAAAAGAGTTTCCTCTTTCTGGCAGTCCACCGGTGATGACACATGTATTTCAAAATCAAAAACAGGAACTGATCATCAGCTGTAAGGGAGCGCTGGAAGGAGTTTTAAAGTTATGTAATGTTAGTGAGGAGCATAAGAATTTAGTTTTAGAAAAAGGTAAAGCATATGCGCTAAAGGGATTAAGGGTATTAGGCGTAGCAAAAGGAAGCTGGGACAAAAAAGAACTTCCTGCTTTGCAAGAGGACATTGAATTTACGTTCCTCGGCCTTATTACTTTTTATGATCCTCCAGATCCACAAATAGCTGCAGTCATTCAGGGATTTTACAAAGCAGGTGTACAGGTTAAAATGATCACTGGAGATTATGCGGAGACAGCTGTTGCCATTGCCAAGCAAACCGGTATTCACACAGACACCATATTAACTGGAAAAGAAATTTCAACATTAAATGATACAGAACTTCAGAAGGCAGTTGCGCCAACCACCATTTTTGCCAGAGTATCACCGGAAATCAAACTCAGAATAATCAACTCGCTAAAACAAGCCGGTGAAGTAGTAGCCATGACCGGTGATGGTGTGAATGATGCACCTGCATTAAAGGCTGCGCATATTGGTATTTCCATGGGCAAGCGAGGGACCGAAGTAGCGAAAGGAGCAGCGGGCCTTGTGCTATCAGGCGATGATCTTTCGAAGATGATCGATGCCATCTACCTGGGCAGAAGAATAAATGAAAATCTCATCAAGGCAATTCGTTATATCATTTCGATTCACATTCCGATTATTTTACTGGTTACACTCCCCATCGTTTTAGTTTGGCTGCCCGATCCACTGTTCACTCCCATACATGTTATTTTCCTTGAACTCATTATGGGACCAACTTGCTCCATCATTTATGAAAACGAGCCCACCTCCGAAGATGAATTGAAACTACCCTCGCGTTCAGACACGAATAATTTACTAAACTCATCTCAATTATTGATTTCCATTTCTCAGGGGCTGGCAATCACGTTGGGTTGCGTGGTGGTTGGATATTATGCCAACCTGATGAAATTTGACGAAGTAACTACCCGCTCCTTCATTTTCAGCACTCTTATTTTCGCCAATGTTTTTCTTACTCTTATTAATCGTTCCTTTTCGCAAACCATTTTTCAAACGATTAAGCGAAAGAACAGGCTGGTGCCGGTAATTATTTCCATTTCTCTTTTACTGCTGATTTTAATTCTGAATGTGCCTTCACTGAACATACTGTTCGGAGTATCACCACTCACTGCGAAAGAATTTTTGATTCCCATATTGATCGCCATGGCTGCCACCTTCTGGATGGAAATCATTAAGTATTTTAAGAGTTCATCAATCAAATGACCCCATGAGCCGGATCAGTGATACTCGATACCCTAAATGCTATAAGAATTTTTATATTACATTCTTCATCACGCATCCTTCAACACATCTTCCAAACTATAAAACACTTTCAGCCCCCTCTCCTTTGCGATTCTAACATCCTGATCGGCACCTTTTGATTCGCCTGCTAGACGCAAGACGGCATCACATTTGGTTAATAATCGTTCTGCAACCGGATAAGCAATTTCTGTATACGGTGCATCACCCGGTTTTTTAGAACCCGCTTCGCGTAGTAACGGAAGGGCCACCCATTCGCCAATTATGGGAAGGTGACCTGCACGAAATAACGGAAGTGCAACTTCCTCTAACTTTCTCAAGTTTTTTTCCATCAGGGCAGGGTCATCGTTTGTGCCGCTGCGGTAAGGACCAGCAATTAGTATTAGCATATGTTTTCTGTTTGTTGATGCAAATCAACTGAACGTAATCCTAAAAAAAATTAAGGTACATTAAGAAATTCTCTGTGGTCACCCTTCGATCCACAGAATCACACAGTCTGTCGGTCACGAGGTAATACGAAACCTAACTCTACTTTTTTGAAATTTTATAAGACCCTTAAACATTCTTTTATTTTGATTGTTAATAATCGGTAAAAGAAACCCATATTTTTTATGCTATCACAACTTGTTTATGTAAGTAACAGAAAATCAATTTGTACACAAGATGAAATCGACAAAATCCTGGCGTCATGCAAAAAGAACAACCCCAGCCTGGACATCACGGGGATTCTATTGTATAATGATACCAAGTTTATTCAATTGGTTGAGGGGGAAGCAAAAGTGATCATGGATTTGTATGATAAAATAAAAAAGGATTCTCGTCACAGCAATTGTATGATGATTTCGTATGGTGCTATCAAAGAAAAATCGTTCCCCAGTTGGCACATGGGCACCAAAAAAATCGAAAAAAATGAAGTTGATTTCAAAACAGATATCACTACAGAAGATAAAGCTGCCTTCAATAGCATTCTTTCCGGAAAAGAAGAGAATGGACAAAAGGTGCTAAGTCTGTTGAAAAAGTTTTTTTAATATCCCAAGATAGGTCGGGGTTATACATCCTGAGCTATCCCCTATTTCTTTTGCACCTTCTTACGCACCACACTTAAAAACTCTGGCGTGACACCCAGATAAGAAGCAATCTGCTTCAAGGGAACTCGTTTCATCACTTGAGGATATTTCTGCATAAAACTCAAATAGCGTTCCTCTGCTGGCTTGGAAAGATTTTCAATCACACGAAGTTGTTCGCGGATGTAAGCATTCTGCATGATGATGCGAAAGAATCGTTCGAACTTCGGGACTTTTATATAAAGTTTTTCAATATCATCCTTCGTTAGCTGAATGATCGTACTGTCTTCCAAAGCATCAATGTTGAGCATCGCAGGCTTTTCTGAAATAAAACTATACATATCCGTCACCCACCAATCCTGCAGGGCAAACATGATGATGCTCTCATTGCCCTCGTCATCCCGATAATAGGCCCGTAAGGCACCTTTCGCGACATAATTAAAGGTGGTGCATCTGTCTCCTTCTTTTAACAGAGTCTCCTTTCTGCTCAGCTCACACGTTTTGAGCAAAGACGTGAAAAATTCGGTTTCGCTTTTATCGAACTGAATGTGCTTGCCAACATTATGAAGGATAGCTGCGTAATCCATTTCTATTCAAATTTTACCTTTAAAATACGTGAGTAAAATAGTCAATAATAGGATCCAAAAGGAGGGTTTGTCCGTCCGCAGGTATTAGGAAGGATGGTGGTTTTGTTTAATTTTGAGGTCTACTATTTAACACTTCAAAATGAGGAGCTTCATCCTGGTTTCAATTATCCTCATAGGATGTTCAAAGGCCGACATCAAGCCTTCCGATGCGCTCACAGGACATTGGTTATTTCAGTCTGCTTCTGTTTCAGGTGATTTTACAATTCTTAATACTTCAAATGGGTATAGCTTGCAGGCAGGAGGAATATTTACTATTAAAGGAGTAACGTATACCTGTGATCAGTTTTGGATACCCTTAAAAAGCACAGGTAATATAGACATCTATTTGGGTAGCCCATTAATGAATAGTTCACGTGAGGCCATGCTTGTCTTCAGCATCAATCCATCCACACTGCAATACGGGGTGATTCAACCAACCAATGTCTTTTATGAAATAAAAACGGATAATAGCTTAGTTCATGTTAAAGACCCAGTTTTCCTTCAGAAAAGATAAATCAATCCATTGCTCCAATAAGCGATATTCATCATTATTCTATTTATAAGGATAATAGACCAACTTGATCATTTCAGAGACGAATACAAACCGTCTCCTCCTAAATATGCCCCCAGCTTCGGTAGGCTATTTTACTTTTTTACACCGAAAGTAAGATGCCCATAAAAATTCTGTTGCAAAGACAAACAACGACTTGATCTTTACTGTTTAATCTTTAATTTTAAGAGTATTGATAGTACTGTTCATGACAAGATTTCTACTTAGTATTTCAATTCTTTCTTGCTTCTACACCGTTTCCGCCCAGACAAAACTTACGGGTAAGGTAACTTCTGCTGTCGATCAAAGTGAACTTCCTGGTGTAAACGTGGTGATCAAAGGAACCTCTCAAGGAACCATCACGGATATTAGTGGGCTATTTTCCATTGATGTGCCCGCAGGAGCCACTATCATCTTTTCATTTATCGGATACAAATCGCAGGAAATTACCTATACAAACCAGACCAGTGTTTCTATTGCGCTAGAAGAGCAAGCAAAAGAACTTAGTGAAATCATCATCGTTGGCTACTCTTCCATAGAGAAAAAAGATATTACTGGTGCCGTTAGCACAATTAGTGCAGATAAACTTAAAGGCATCTCCTTTAACGGACTTGATCAGGCCTTGCAAGGTCAGGCCGCTGGAGTTCAAGTGACACAATCCTCGGGCACTCCGGGTGGTGGTGTTACCGTAAGAATCAGAGGGGTGACTTCTATTAGTGCTGGAAACACTCCTTTATATATAGTGGATGGAATACCGGTAGAAACAGGCGGCTTATCTGCTCGTAGTTTTGGAGGTCAAAATGATAATGCCTTAGCATTAATCAATCCCAATGATATTGAAAGTTATAATATTCTTTCGGACGCTTCCGCGAAAGCCCTTTACGGATCGAGAGCATCCAATGGGGTGATTGTAATCACTACCAAGCGTGGGAAAAATGCTGCCGCTAAAATTTCAATGGACGTTCAGCGCGGAATAGTAGACCCCGTCAAAACATTGAAGCTCCTCAATGCAACAGAGCTGTTGGAACTACAAAGAGAGGCCGTTACTAATGCCGGACAAAATCCGGATGCACTTGGATTAATTGCCGGAGTAACAGATGCTGTTGACACCGATTGGCAGAATGAGGTTTTGCGCAGAGGCATCATGCAACAATATCAGTTGTCTGTCACTGGTGGTGACGATAATACCAAATACTACATCAGTGGAAGCTTTCGCGAAGAAGAAGGCGTTCAAATCAATAATAAATTCCAACGTGGTAGCATAACCATCAACCTCGATCAGAAGCTCACGCCCAAACTCTCGGTGGCCACCAACATGACACTTTCAAGGGCATTAAACAAAAGAGTAAAAGGCGATAATTTTTTGGATGGCGTTTATTCCGGAGCCATTAAAAGTCTCCCCTATAATACACCTTACGATGAACAGGGAGCATTAGTAGGTCCTGGTTCATCGTTGTACGCGGCCTTCCCAAATTTCAATCCAGTTGCCCAAGCCTTGTTACCGCGCTT
>JANOQK010000104.1:0-5824 GCA_031414855.1 Bacteroidia bacterium
TGTGGGGGTTTTGTTTTTATCGCAACCAGAGTAAGTCAACAATGCTGCTGAAAGTGCTACTAAAACAAAAATTCTTGCGGTCAGTTTCATTTTTTAAATTCATTAACGGGCTTAAAAATACTAAAATCAATCCTTTTATAAAACCTGTGCCTTCAAAGTCTCAGTTTAATGGCAATAATATGGGTTTTGTAACCTTTATTAAAACTGCTTGCCTCCAGCTTTCAACCCTTTTCAGGGCTAGCGGCTAGTAGCAAGAAGCTTATTTATAACGCATAATATCCAATTTTATTGAATCCTCCGGGTACTCGTGTTCCTGATTAGAGGCAATGAAAACCAGGGATTCCTTGGGCAGACTAGACAAATTCTCCAAATACCATTGCGTTGATTTTTTGTCCAGATTGGTGGAGGGCTCATCCAAAAAAATAAGCGGAGTATCTGAATAAAAGGCAAGAGCTAGTTTCAATCTCTGTTTCATTCCCGAAGAAAAATTGGAGATTAATTTATCTTGGGCATGAGTAAGTTCCATTAGCTTAACTAGCTCATCTATGGAATGATTGCCTCTAACTTTTTTGAATTTGAAATGGAATTTTACCATTTCGGTTAAGGTGAATTCATCAATAAGATCCATATAAGGAGTGGCCATAGAAACGTATTGGAAAATCTCTGTTATAGGAATTTCTTTGGTATTCGATTGATAGGTTACAGCACCTATACTTTGTGGAAGCTGACCCCAGAGGATCTGCAGGAGTGTTGATTTGCCTGATCCATTAGCACCTGTAATGGCATAGGTATTTCCGGATTCAAAGGTGAAATCTAGATTGCGGAAAATCCATTCGCGGTTAAAACGTTTGCCTAGCTTTTCTGCTATTATCTTCATTCCGAAGACTGACTTCCGCCTGAGAATCCTTTCATAATGCCTCTTTCGGCATTGCGTATAAAGTTGACAATGTAATCTCTTTCTTTAGTTTGTGGTAATTCTTTTTCTACCAGATCAAGAGCTTTTGAGTTGTTCAGTCCTTTCAGAAAAATGTATCTGTAGATTTCCTGAATCTCGTTTATCTTTTCGGAATCAAATCCCCTTCTGCGTAAGCCAATCGTATTTACACCACAGTAGGTAAGTGGTTCACGCGCAGCCTTTGTATAAGGAGGAATATCTTTTCGAACCAATGATCCTCCTGATACCATAACATGAGAACCTACTTTTACAAATTGGTGCACAGCACTTGATCCACCAATAATGGCCCAATCTTCAATTTCCACGTGACCTGCGACCTGTACGGCATTCACCAAAATACAATTGTTTCCAATTACACAGTCATGAGCTACGTGAACGTAGGCCATAAGCAAGCAATTCTTTCCGATGATGGTTTTATACTTGTCGTTTGTTCCTCTGCTAATTGTTACGTACTCGCGGATGACTGTATTGTCACCGATAAACGTCTCTGTTTTTTCACCTGCAAATTTCAAGTCTTGAGGAACAGATGATACGGAAGCACCGGGATAGATTTTTACATTTTTCCCAAGTCGTGCCCCTTCCCAAATAACAGCAGTCGGACCGATCCAACTGCCATCGCCAATAGTAACATCACTCTTTACAGTGGCAAATGCTTCAATGGTGACATCGTTGCCGATCTTGGCATCTGGATGTACACTGGATAAAGGATGGATGTTCATGAATTTTTACGAACTATGCTGGCGGTCATTGTTCCTTCACAGACTAGCGTATTGCCAACATACGCGCGGCCAGTCATTTTTGCAATACCTCTTTTGATGGGCGCAACCAGATCGCACTGAATAACAAGAGTATCCCCAGGTAATACCATTTTGCGGAAACGAAATTCTTCAATGCCTAAAAAATAAGTCCAATAATTTTCTGGATCGGGAACAGTATTTAGTACAAGTATTCCACCAATTTGAGCCATTGCTTCTACTTGAAGAACACCTGGCATAACTGGGTTTCCGGGAAAGTGCCCTTGAAAGAAAGCTTCGTTCATGGAAACATTTTTAACGCCAGCTACGCTTTCGCTATCGAGATAGATGATTTTATCTATGAGCAGAAAGGGATAACGATGCGGAAGAATATTAGAGATCTGATTGATATCCAGAACTGGAGGAAGACTAGGATTATATCTTGGAATGCCTTTCTTATCGGCTTCCAACATGGCTTTCTTCAATTTCTTAGCGAAAGCAACATTGGCTGCATGTCCTGGTCTTGCTGCGAGAATCTGCGCCCTCAATGGACGTCCTGCTAATGCCAGATCACCGATAATATCCAATAGCTTATGTCGGGCTGGTTCGTTGTTGTAGCGAAGTTCGATGTTATTTAGAATGCCTTCTTTCTTTACCTCTACTTTTGGTTTGCCCAACATCTTGGCGATGTTATCAAGCTCATGAGGTTCTACAACCCGATCAACAATCACGATGGCATTATTAAGATCGCCTCCACGAATGAGATTGTTTTTATAAAGCATTTCCAGCTCATGCAAAAAACAAAAGGTGCGGCACGAGGCTATCTCTTTTTCAAATTGACCAATGTTAGTGATGGATGCATGCTGACTTCCCAATACAGGGGAATTGTAATCGATCATTACCGTTACGCGATAATCATCTAAAGGTAAAGCGGCAATTTCTACATTGCGCGCAGCCTCACGGTAGAAGAGCCCATCTTGCACTTCAAAAAAATCGCGAAGTGCATTTTGTTCTTCATATCCTGCTTCCTTCAATACATTTACGAATTGAATGGAACTGCCATCCATGATAGGAGCTTCCGGTCCGTCAAGCTGTATAAGTACGTTGTCAATTTCAAGACCTACGCAAGCTGCAAGTGTGTGTTCTATGGTGCTAACTCTGGCTCCGCTTTGTTCAATGGTTGTTCCTCTGGAAACATCCACTACATTGTCGCAATCAGCGTCAATAATAGGGGAGCCAGGAAGATCTACACGTTGAAACTTTAGGCCGTGGTTAGGCTTGGCTGGTACAAAGGTCATATTGGTTTGAACCCCCGTATGAAGCCCAACACCAGATAGGGTTACTGACTTCTTAATCGTTTGCTGCTTGTGGTTTAGCATCTTTTTATAAAGTGTGCAAATTTAAGCCCTATTCCCGGGAATCCAAAACCCAGGCAAATAACGGTAAGTAACCTATAATCAGGTGTTTGGTATTTGGTAATCAGGCGAAGTAAGGTAATGAATAAGGCCCAATTACTACGAGATAAATATTCGACCTATTGATTGTTATCAGTGTCGTTCAATGACTTCTCGGCAAGCTCTGAATCAGTAAATATCTTTTTTTCTAATTCCTTGATACGCTGATTCAAATCCGGGAGCTTTTTGAATACTACATAGGATCGGAAATAATCTTTGATGTCGAATGCAAGTGTACCAAAAAGTTTATGGCCTTCCTCTTTTACAGATTTTGAGATCCCTGCCTTTGCACCAATGCTGGTGTTATTAGCAACCACCAGGTGCCCTGCCATGCCTACCTGGCCACCAACCATGCAACTTTCACCTACTTTGGTTGATCCCGAAATACCAGCCTGTGCGGCAATTACGGTGTTCTTACCAATTTCAACATTATGAGCAATCTGGATCAGGTTATCTAGCTTCACACCCTGACGAATTATGGTTGAATCCCCGTAAAGGGTAGCGCAATCTATTACGGTGTTGGCACCTATAGTAACGTCATCTTCAATGATCACATTACCCATTTGAGGAATAGTCTTATAAGTTCCATTGGCCTGTGGTGCAAATCCAAAACCATCACTTCCTATCACTGTGCCTGCATGTATGACGCAGTTGTTGCCAATTTTTGTGTCCGCATAAAGTTTTACGTTGGCGTGAAGTATAGTATTGTTTCCTATGACTACTTTATCACCCACAAAAACCTGAGGATAAATCTTTACATTGTCTCCAACCTTTACATTATCTCCAATGTAAGAGAATGCTCCTCTATAAATATTTTTTCCGACAACGGAATTATCCCCAATAAAACTGGGTTGTTCAACTCCGGTTTTTTGAAAACTGACAAGTTTGTGATATTCTTCTAACAGCAAGGTAAAGCTGGAGTAAGCATCGTCTACTTGAATGAGGGTTGTTGTAATTTCTTTTCGGGGCTGAAAGTCTTTGTTGACAATGACCGCACTAGCGTGTGTGTCGTAAATGAAGTGTTCGTATTTTGGATTGGCTAGAAAAGCAATTTGTCCGGGTTTGGCATCCTGAATTTTAGCTAACATATTTATTTTTTCCTGCCCATTTCCCTTTACTTCTCCACCAAGCATCTGGGCAATCTGATGTATTGTAAATTCCATAGTTACTTATTGAGACTTACTTCCTACATGTGAAAAGCTACTAGAAATTAGCCAGCTGTAATCAATTCATTTTACGCAATTATACTTTTGGCCTATCTACAAATATACATTTTTAGGCCAGCAGAGGTAATTTTTTTTCACGATTTTGCTCATTGCTTTTATGCTTGGAAGATCAGAGGCCATTGCGATATCAACGGTGTCTCCATTTTTTTTGAGTATATGAATTGCTTGCTTTTCTGATAAGTAAGCTTCATTCGTAACAGTACCAATAGAGAATAGATAGGCAGCATCGTTTCGCAATAGTTTATATTGTTTGGATACTGCAGTTCTTACCTTTTCTATCTGGTTCTTTTTTATGGATTCAGTAGTAAAAATAATTTGAAACAGATTTCGGTTCAAGAGCATGGTACTCAACAATTGTAATATGGGATCTCGGTTATTCTGCCATAATTTAATGGCACCCCAGATGTCCATGTCGTCAAGTTTACCGAATGCATCGAGCACGGAATGTTTTTCTTTAAAATCTTCTAAGGAATACTTTTGTTTCAGGAAAAATTTGAGAGCATCGCTTCCTCCTATTTTTTCACCTGAATGCGCAAGGTACTGTGCACGTTTAATAAGATTCACTAATAACCTTTCTGCACTTACAGAAGTCTTATGTAAATACACTTGCCAATACATTAGCCTTCTGGCATTTAAAAAACTTTCGATACTGTAAATACCTTTTTCTTCCACTACAATTGTGTCCTTATCCACTGCCAGCATAGCAACTATTCGATCAACGCCAATGGTACCTTCGGTCACACCTGTAAAAAAGGAGTCGCGTTTTAAGTAATCCAATCGGTCAATGTCCAGTTGGCTGCTGACAAGCTGATGGAAGAATTTTCGATGATAGCTGTTACGGAAAATTTTGAGGGCAAGATCAAGTGCATTGTTGAAAACCATATTAAGATCTTTCATAAAGAGGTAGGAAAGACTTTCATGATGCACACCTTCAATAAGGGTTTCTTCCAGTGTATGGGAAAAGGGGCCATGCCCAATGTCGTGAAGTAGAATGGCTATTTGAGCAGCTTCATACTCGGCATCACTGATTTGAGTCCCCTTGTTTCTCAGATTCTCCAGAACAACACTCATCAGATGCATTGCCCCCAGTGCATGATGAAACCGTGTGTGCAATGCTCCCGGGTAAACAAAATCAGTTAGTCCGAGCTGTTTGATGTGACGCAGTCGCTGAAAGTAGGGATGCTCAATAAGATCAAAGATCAAATCACTTTCAATGGAAATAAATCCATAGACGGGGTCATTAATGATTTTCTTTTTATTCATCCTTGAAAAGTTAATCGTTATCAGTTAATGGTTAATTGTAGAAAGTTTTGGTTAAAACGGACTCCACAATACGATTAATCTTTAGCGATTAACAATTAACTGATTAATGGTTAAATTAGCTGAAATTTAACTGCATGCAAAGATATTCGATTTTATGGGCTGATGATGAGATTGATTTATTGAAGCCACACA
>JANOQK010000105.1:0-8829 GCA_031414855.1 Bacteroidia bacterium
GTGGAATGCTCATCAGCTGGTTTGGGTGAACAAGCAACTAGTGTGAGAAGGCCAAAAACCAAAAAATGTTTGAATTTGAATAATGACATAGAGATGTGTGTTTTATAAGTAAAGAAAGATACGAGGTTTTCCTTACAGTCATTTCGAACACTTTGAGAAATCTTACTGAACATTTGGTTGTTCAAGAAGATTTCTCGCTGCAAGGCAGCTAGCTTTTTAGTAAACCACGCACGCTTCAAATGACATTTTTTGTTTTACTCTAAATGTCTGAACTTGCTTATTAACTGACTAACTCAACTCTAAATCTTATAAACCCATGAAAAAGATAGTTGTATTAACCCTCATTCTATTCGCGGGCCTGGCGATGAAAGGCCATAGCCAAACGGTATATGCTTCTGCAAAAGGAGAGAAATATCATACCGCTGATTGTAAGCTTTCTGGCGATGCAGATGGAATGACTCTGGATGCAGCCAAAAAGTTGAAGAAGGGAGCATGTGGAGTTTGTAAACCAAATGATCATTTCAAAGACAAGGTAAGTCAATGCACAGGCAAGACAGCCGATGGAACAAGATGCAAGCGGATGACTTCATCGAAAGACAATAAATGTTATCAGCATAAAGCAAAATAATGGAACGCAGACTCATACATCCCAAAGGCCCCACTTTTTCACGCATCGTTTCTGGTGCATGGCGCTGGCATACCGTATCGCCTGATACTGTGGAACGATTGATAAACACTTCATTGGATGAAGGTATTACTACCTTCGATCATGCTGATATTTATGGCGATCATGGCAACGAAGAAATTTTTGGGAATGCGTTGCGAAAAAATCCTTCATTTCGAAACCAGATGGAACTCGTCTCCAAGTGCGGAATAAAATTCAGTTCGAGTAAACGACCAGCCACCTGGGTGAAGCATTATGATACTTCGAAGGAGCATATCTTCTGGTCGGTTGAAAATTCATTGAAGATGTTAGGCACGGACAGGTTAGAGTTGTTATTACTCCATCGCCCCGATCCATTGATGAATCCCATGGAAGTTGCGGAGGCATTTAGTAAACTCAAAGAGGATGGCAAGGTTTTGCATTTTGGAGTTTCCAATTTTACACCGAGTCAGTTTACCATGTTGCAGCATTACGTTTCATTTCCTTTGGTCACCAATCAAATTGAAATTTCTCTTTCACGGATTGATCCGTTGTTCAATGGAGACCTTGATGTATTGATGGAGCACGAGGCATCGGCCATGGCGTGGTCACCATTGGGGGGTGGAAAGTTGGTGGCAGGAGATCGTGAGTTGTTTAGTAAGGCCGCAAAGTACAATGCCTCGTATAGTCAACTTTCTTTAGCATGGTTGCTGAAACATCCGTCTAACATTTTCCCTGTGATTGGTACCACCAAGCCAGAGCGGATCACAGAAGCGGTAAAAGCCATGACTATTGACCTTGATCGTCAGGATTGGTTTGAAATGTTGAAATGGGTGACGGGAAAAGAGGTGGCTTAGACTTATTATTTACAGTCACTTTTTCTTTGTGACTTCCTGTTTGGTGGCCAATAATCCGGTTCTGGTCGCCCAAATCTTTTAATTTCTTTTGTGTTGCGTTGCAACAATCCTACCCTCATTTTTGTACTCCCTGAGTTAATCCTCTTTTAATGTCCAAAACCACCTCCCCGAAGAAAATAACAGACCTTTCCGGCCACGATTACATTGAAATAATTGGTGCACGTGAGCACAACCTGAAAAATATCAGTGTTTCTTTTCCTAGAAACAAACTGGTTGTTCTCACCGGAATCAGCGGAAGCGGAAAATCATCCCTCGCTTTTGATACGATTTATGCGGAAGGTCAACGGAGATATATGGAAAGCTTTTCGGCCTATGCCCGAAGTTTCATTGGCAATTTGGAGCGGCCGGACGTAGATAAGATAAATGGTTTGAGTCCGGTTATTTCAATTGAACAGAAGACTACTTCCCGCAATCCACGATCTACGGTTGGAACAGTAACTGAGATTTATGACTTTATGCGCTTGCTGTTTGCAAGGGCTGGCGAAGCATTTTCTTATTTATCAGGCGAACGAATGGTGCGTCAATCCGAAGATCAAATCCTAGATGCTGTCATTAATAATTTTCAGGGTAAGAAACTGGTGTTACTGGCTCCTGTTATCAAAGGAAGAAAAGGACATTATCGAGAAAATTTTGTTCAGATCAGAAAGCAAGGCTACACTAAAGTACGTGTTGATGGCGAAATCTTGGAGATCACACCAAAGATGCAGTTGGATCGTTTCAAAATTCACGACATAGAAATTGTGATTGATCGCATTGTGCCGGATGCGAAAGACCGTCATCGCATCGCGCAATCCATCGCCACCGCAATGAAGGAAGGCAAGGGTGTGATCATGGTGATGGAAGAAAGTGGAAAGGTCCAGCATTTTTCTAAGTACCTCATGGACCCCAAAACAGGATTGTCATACGATGAGCCGGCACCAAATAATTTTTCATTCAACTCGCCTTACGGATGGTGCCCATCTTGTACAGGGTTAGGTATAATTGAAGAGATTACGGAAGATTCAGTTATCCCCGATAAAAAATTAAGCATCAGTCGCGGAGGAATTTTACCGTTGGGTGAATATCGCGACATCTGGATCTTTAAAAAGATAGAAGCGATTCTTAAGAAATATAAGTTTACACTTACTACTCCCATCAAAGACATTTCCAATGAAGCTTTAAAAGTATTGCTCTTTGGCGATGACGAACCGGTTGCTGTGGCATCTGTGAAATATCCAGGAACGGAATGGAATACCAAGTTTGAAGGAATTATTAATTTTTTGCAGAAACAAAAGGAGGAAGGATCGGAAGCGATACGCAAATGGGTGGATGATTTTACGATTATCAAAGTCTGCCCGGAATGTCACGGGGCAAGGCTGAAGAAAGAATCGCTTTTTGTTAAGATCGACAACAAGAACATTGCAGAGCTTTCTGTAATGGATATTAATGCGCTGAAGAAATGGTTTGAAGGATTGGAAACGCGATTAAGCGATAAGCAAAATCTTATCGCCAAAGAAGTGTTGAAGGAAATTCGCAAGCGCATTGGATTTTTGTTGGATGTTGGGTTGGATTATTTGAACATGAATCGTCCGCTGCGCACGCTGAGTGGAGGAGAAGCGCAACGCATTCGGTTGGCGACACAAATTGGTACTCAGCTAGTTGGTGTTTTATATATTTTGGATGAGCCCAGCATTGGACTTCATGCCCGTGATAATGTTAAGTTGATCAAGGCATTAAAAGATCTTAGAGATCTTGGCAATTCTGTTATTGTGGTAGAGCACGACAAAGAAATGATGCTGGAGTCGGATTACATTATCGATATTGGTCCTGGAGCAGGTAGACACGGTGGCCATGTTGTGGCGGAAGGTGATCCGGAAACATTTTTGAAAATAGATGGGACCACTTCAAAATACCTGAGTGGTAAACTAGCTATTAAATATTCAAAAGAAAGAAGAAAGGGAAGTGGAGAGAAACTTTCCTTAACTGGGGCAACTGGTAACAACTTGAAAAATGTTGACTTTGAAATTTCATTGGGAACATTAACTAGTATCACGGGAGTTTCTGGAAGCGGTAAATCGACTTTAATTCATGATACACTGTTTCCAATTCTCAACCAACATTTTTTTAATTCAAGAACAGAGCCATATCCTTATACAAAAATTGAAGGGTTGAAGTTGATTGATAAAGTAATTGAAGTCGATCAATCACCCATTGGCAGAACGCCAAGATCTAACCCTGCAACCTATACGGGAGTGTTTACAGACATTCGCGATTTGTTCTCTCAAATGCCGGAAGCAAAAATTCGTGGCTATAAAACAGGTCGCTTCTCGTTCAATGTAAAAGGTGGACGGTGCGAGACATGCGAGGGTGCCGGTCTCCGTTTGATTGAAATGGAATTTCTTCCAGATGTTTATGTGCCGTGCGAGACATGTAAGGGCAAGCGTTACAATCGTGAAACTTTAGAAGTGCGATTCAAAGGAAAATCCATCAGCGATGTGCTGGACATGACGGTAGAGGAGGCTGTAACTTTCTTTGAAAAACAACATCGTATTTTAAGAAAGATTCAAACATTGAGTGAAGTGGGATTGGGATACATTTCGTTAGGCCAACACGCGACAACACTTTCGGGTGGAGAAGCGCAGCGTGTGAAGCTGGCTACCGAACTTTCCAAACGTGATACAGGGAAGACACTATATATATTAGATGAACCCACTACTGGCCTTCACTTTCAAGACATCAGTCATTTACTGGATGTGTTGCAGAAGTTGGTTGACAAAGGCAACACGGTATTGGTGATTGAACACAACATGGATGTGATCAAATCATCGGATTATATAATTGATCTTGGACCGGAAGGTGGGGAGAAAGGCGGAAGGATTATTGCGAAGGGAACGCCCGAAGAAGTTTCCAATAACCCAGCTAGTTATACAGGCAAGTTCTTGAAAATGGAATTGAATTGATTTTTTTGAGCCACATAGCCACATAGAATCCAGAATTCTTAGCTGAACTATGTGGTCTATGTTTCTATGTGGTTAAAATTTGTTCGCGTATTTTTATTGCTTTTGGAAGCAAGCCATGGTTTACAGAATCTCACTACCACAATCAAACAGAGTTCCTATTGTATTAAGCATTCCCCATTGCGGCACTGCTTTTTCCGATGAATTAAAAGATCAGTACAAACCTGAACTAATCAAATCACCTGATGACACGGATTGGTTTGTGGATCAGCTTTACAGTTTTGCTCCTGCCATGGGCATCACGATGATTAATGCAAATTACAGTCGATGGGTAATAGACTTGAATCGCGATTCGAAAAGTAGACCTCTTTATACGGATGGTCGAATTATTACAGGGCTTTGTCCCACCGCGGATTTTTTAGGTGAACCCATTTATAACGATCATCGCAAGGAAGTTGATCAGACGGAAGTTTCAAGAAGATTGAATAACTATTACAAACCCTATCATTCAAAAATTCAGGAGTTGCTTGATGATTTGAAAAACGAGTTTGGAAAAGTTTTACTTTGGGATTGCCATTCGATCAGACAAATTGTAAAAACTATTCAGCCTGAAAAATTTCCTGACATGATAGTAGGAGACGCGGACGGAACGTCTGCTTCACCTGGAATAATTGAAACGGCATTGAGTGTGCTGGATCACGGGAGTTATTCAGTTAGTCACAATTATCCTTTTAAGGGAGGTGCGATCACGCGTCATTTTGGTAAGCCAATGGAAAACCAACATGCGTTGCAGCTGGAAATGACCAAGGTGAATTATATGGATGACACGGAAAGAGAGTACGATCATGTGAGAGCCGAGAAGATGCAATTGCTATTGTCTGCCACATTGACGAAATTGATTGAAAAAATGGGATTATAATTCAAAATATTGATCATGTAAGTAGTGAGTAAATTCTATAATTATGAAAAAT
This sequence comes from Bacteroidia bacterium, assembly GCA_031414855.1. Classification (GTDB taxonomy): domain Bacteria; phylum Bacteroidota; class Bacteroidia; order Cytophagales; family Cyclobacteriaceae; genus ELB16-189. Next base: position 5,468 of record JANOQK010000105.1, read on the forward strand.
CTGTTTTATGTTGGCATCGCGGTTCTCTTTGTTGTGCTTGGCTTCACCGCCTATCGACAGAATGAAAACGCCAATTTTTTCCGTGAAGAAAAAAACAAAATGCATCAGGCATTGATTAACACCCGCAGAGAATTGCAATCTTCAAAACTGGAGGTGGCCAAACTCAAGCAGATCATCGAGACGGAAAGAAAGAACTCACAGGAGTTGATGCAAAAGGCTCAGAAGAAAAAGTAGAGCCGAATGAAATTCTATTTATTTAATTCCCTCCTTCTTCGAGAAGAATGGTTCACGCCTGCATATGTTGGTGTTGATGACAAAGGCATTATAAAATATTTAAGCTCAGTTCCTCCAAAGGAATCCATAGCACTGGAATGCGTGCAGGGTTTTGCCTTGCCGGGCTTTCAAAATGCACATTCGCATGCTTTTCAATATGCGATGGCCGGGCTGGCCGAAAATCATCCCGTTGGCATTGATGATGATTTTTGGACGTGGCGAGAAGCCATGTACCAATCTGCATTGACTGTTGATCCAGAGCAAGCCGAAGCAATTGCTGCAATTTTATATGGTGAGATGTTGCGTCATGGTTATACCCATGTTGCAGAGTTTCATTATTTACACCATGATAAAGATGGTAAACCATATAAAAATCTTGCTGAAATGGGGGAACGAATGGTGGCTGCTGCAAAGACGGCTGGAATTAAAATTACGTTGGTACCTGTATTCTATCAGAAGGGTGGATTTGGTTTAGATCCTCAGCCCAGGCAGAAAAGATTCATTTCAAAAACAGTTGATGACTACTTCAAACTATTAGAGGCATCCAAAAATGTATTGAGTAATTATAAAAACGCTAGTCTTGGGTTCAGTGTTCATTCATTACGCGCTGTCGATCTCAAGGATGTAAAAGAAACTTTTGATCAAGGTCCAGAGGATTTGCCGTTTCACATTCACGTTGCTGAGCAAAAAAAGGAAGTTGCAGATTGTTTGGTGTTTTGTAATAAGAGACCGATGCAATGGATGTTGGAAAACCTGCCAGTCGATGAGCGTTTTCACCTAGTTCACTCCACACATCTGAATGATGATGAGTTATATCAACTAGCAAAGTCAAAAGGAAACGTGGTGTTGTGTCCTTCGACAGAAGGCAACCTTGGCGATGGCATTTTTAGAATGCGTGAGTATGTAAAGCTCGGTGGTCATTGGTCGATAGGCACAGACAGCCATATAGGAATTAATCCATTGGAAGAATTTCGGATGATAGATTATCGTCAACGGCTGGTGAGTAATTTCCGCAACACATTTGAAGGAGATGCCGGTCGATACATGGTCAATGAAGAAATTGAATCGGGCCGAAAGGCAATGAATCTTTCTGAAAGTCTGTCAAGGGAAAATCATTTTGAAATCGGTCAGCCGTTCGATGCCATTGTTTACAATGCGCAATCTCATTTACTGGCCGACACCTCAGAGAAAAATCGGTTAGCTACCATTGTCTTCACAGGAGATTCAAGTCGAAATCTTGGAACAATCGTTAATGGAAAATGGGTTGTAAAAAATCAACATCATATTGCCGGACGAAAATTGAAGGATGATTTCGCTAAAGCGATGAAGGAGCTGAGTAATCGGTAAAAGGTGATCGGTAATCAGTTAGGTTAAACCGATAACCAAATACCGATCACTGATTACTGTTTTACCGATCACATAATTTCGTTTGAAATGCAACCTGTTTTAGGGATATTTCCTGTTCCTAAATATTACCTATATGAGAAAATCGCTTTTACTATTTTTATGTGCAATGCTTGCCTTCAGCTTTATGGCAGCAGCACAAAAATCAAAATCAATAGAGTCTGTTCCTTCTGCAAAAATTGAAGCAGATAAGTTTAAAGGAATAAAATGGCGCAATATCGGCCCATTCCGGGGTGGCCGCGCAAATGCCATCTCTGGTATTGCCCAAGACGACAATGTGTATTATGTTGGCTACACCGGTGGAGGCATTGGTAAAACAGAAGATGCCGGTATCACCTGGAAAAATATTTCTGATGGATTTTTTAAAGTCGGCTCTATTGGAGAGATCGCCATTTGTGAAACAGACCCTAATGTTATTTATGTAGGCACAGGTGAGCACGCTGTGCGTGGTGTGATGACCTCTTTTGGTGATGGCGTTTATAAATCAACAGACGGTGGAAAAACATGGAAAAATATTGGCCTAGAAAAAACACGCCACATCTCTGAAATAGCAGTTCATCCAACGAACCCTGATGTTGTATTGGTTGGCGCACAAGGTCCATTGCATGGCCCAAGCGCTGATCGCGGAGTGTATAAATCAATTGATGGCGGGGTTACCTGGAAAAAGACTTTATATGTGGATGAAAACACGGGTGTTTCCGCATTAAATATGGATATGACTAATCCCCGTATTATTTATGCCGCTACCTGGCAGCACAGACGGTATCCCTGGAAAGTTGAAAGTGGTGGCACAGGTTGTGCAATCTGGAAATCAACAGATGCTGGTGAAACATGGAACAAAATAGTCGAAGGCCTTCCAAAAGAGATGGGAAAAATTGGTGTATCTGTTTCGCGTGCTAACCCAAATCGTGTATATGCAATTGTGGAGGCCGAAAAATCCAAAGCAGGTTTGTATCGCTCAGATGATGGCGGCAAGAAATGGAATCAACTATCGAGTGATAATTTGATCACAGCACGTTCATGGTATTATATGGAAGTATTTGCTGATCCAGTCAATGCAGACGTAGTGTATGTATTGAATGCACCTATGACGCGATCCATTGATGGAGGAAAAACATTTTCAGCCTTACGTGTGGGTCATGGAGATACACACGATTTGTGGATCAACCCGAAAAATCCTGTAAACATGGCGTTAGCCGATGACGGTGGTGGTGAGGTTTCATTTAATACTGGTCGCTCTTGGTCGCCTTTAAATAATCAGGGGACAGCTCAATTCTATCGCGTCAATGTTGATAATCGTTTTCCATATTGGGTGTATGGCGGTCAGCAGGATAATTCATCTGTTGCTACGCCAAGTCGTAATGGAAGTTTTGGAATAACAGATAAAGATTGGATCAACGGGCCGGGATGTGAAAGTGCATGGGTGGCCTTCAATGATCCCAACAACCCGGAGTTTTTATATGGAGGATGTTACCAAGGCATCATTGATGTATTGGATACACGAACAGGTGAGACAAAAGACCTGCAGGAGTATCCATCAACAAACCTTGGGTTCAATCCAAAAGATATGAAGTACCGCTTCAATTGGAATGCACCCTTGATCAACTCACCACACGATGCAAAAACCATGTACCATGCTGCCAACGTTTTGTTTAAAACAACAAATGGTGGCATGAGCTGGGAAG
>JANOQK010000106.1:0-5949 GCA_031414855.1 Bacteroidia bacterium
TTGAAGGCACAGGTTTTATAAAAGGATTGATTTTAGTATTTTTAAGCCCGTTAATGAATTTAAAAATGAAACTGACCGCAAGAATTTTTGTTTTAGTAGCACTTTCCGCAGCATTGTTGACTTACTCTGGTTGCGATAAAAACAAAACCCCCACACCTTCAGATGAAGAGGTGCAATTAGGATTGCTATCTAAAACCTGGAAAGCAACCTCAGTTAAAAAAGATAATGTAGACCAAACCGGATATACCAATTTTAACCTCACGCTTTCTGGTGTTGTTGGTCCCTCTCCTTTTACCTACTCAACCACAGGAAGACCACCCCTAAGTCCATGGCTGTCAAGTGGAAATTGGACATTTGATACCGACCCTTTGACCAGCATCATTCGCGACAAGGGACCAGTCGATGAACTAAAGATCACTTATGCTGTAACCGAAACAACTTTACAAATGACCTTTAACTTTCAAGGTGCTGGCTATGCACGCGTAGGAAATGTAAAGGGTCAATGGGTAATGACATTTATCTTATTATAAAAGCTGCAGAAAAAGAAATGAAGGCTGTAATCTCTTACAGCCTTTCTTATTTTAGAACCACTACAGTAATCCCAGCCCCACCTCGTTCAACATGTTCATCAGCAAAAGAGGCTACACCTTTAGTCTGCTTCAATTGATCGCGGATAACAGTGCGCAAAACCCCTTCACCCTTGCCATGCAAAATCCGTAGTTCATGTTGCGACAACAGCACAGCATCATCGAGAAATTGCACCAGTATAGAAATGACTTCATCTACCCGCTTTCCCCTCACATCAAGGGTTGTACTAAACTGCGATTGCTTTCTATGAATATCAACTCCCATTTGTTTGGCACGTGAGGTCGCAGACTCCGCCACAACTACAAGATGACTGTGAACAAGCTGCTTTGTTTTTAATGTGGAGCGCAGGTCACCAAATTGAACTATAGCAGAATTATCTTTTACCGACAAAACTGTACCCGTCACTTCTTGCCCAATAATCCTGACTTTATCCCCTTCTTTGATCACCTGGTTTTCAAGAGGTGCAGATTTACCTTCTAAAGGTTTCACCTTTTCAATTAGGCCAAGCAGGTTTTGACGCACTTTTCGCGTTTCTTTTTTTTCAGCTTTATTTTCCTGAATGTGCCGGATCGTCTTTTCAATTTCACGATTGGTTTCTTTTAATAAATAAGAGGCTTCTGTCTTGGCTTTGTTTAGAATTTCCTTCTTTTTGCTTTCAAGTTCACCCGATAGATGATTATACTTTTCTAAGGAAGCCCTTAACTCATTTTCCTTTTGCCTGACTTCTAAATCCCGTTTAGCAAGGCTTTGCTTTTCATCGGCAACAGATTTCATCAACATTTCCAAGCCAGTTAAATCTTTACCGATAATAGTCTCTGCTTCACGAATAGTTGCGGAAGGAAGGCCGGTCTTTCTTGCAATTTCCAATGCGAAAGAGCTTCCTGGCTTTCCAATCTCCAATAGAAAAAGTGGCTCTAACTTTTTGGTATCAAACTGCATGGCTCCATTGCGAATGCCCTGTGTCTTACCAGCAAAAAGTTTAAGGTTATAGTAGTGGGTCGTGGCCACCCCCCACACTCCTAACTTAAGAAGCGTATCTAAAATTGCCTGTGCAATGCCTCCGCCAAAATTCGGATCTGTACCCGCTCCCAGCTCATCCATCAATACCAAAGTTGATCCCGAAGAACGTTGTAGAAAAAAACCCATATTCTTCAAATGAGAACTGTAGGTACTCAAATCATTTTCTATGGATTGCTGATCTCCAATGTCCAGAAAGATGTCTTTGAATAACCCAACCGAGGACTTCTCATGCAAAGGAACCAGCAACCCGCATTGTAACATATATTGAATCAACCCTACCGTTTTAAGGCACACCGATTTGCCTCCTGCATTGGGGCCTGATATCAATAACATTCTCTCATTCTTAGTCAAATCAATGGTCAGCGGAATTACCGATCGCTTTCCTTTTAAACTCAATAACAAAAGCGGATGTCGCGCATGCATCCAATTAAGATCAGGTTCATTCTTAAATTGAGGTAACTCTGCATCAATGTCGATTGAGAATTTTGCCTTGGCGCGATTAAAATCCATTTGACCAAGGAAAACATAGGCATTCTTAAACTCAACGAGGTGCTCACGAAGCACAGCTGTTAATTCTTTTAGAATTTTTATCACCTCTCTCCTTTCTGCTAGTTGCAGATCGCGGATTTCATTGTTAGCTTCTAAGACTTCGGCCGGTTCTAAAAAAATGGTTTGACCTGTTGATGATTCATCGGCCATAAAACCTTTAATCTTCCGCTTATGTTCTGCCAGAATGGGTATAACAGCACGACCTTCCCGAATGGTTGGAGTCATTCCTTCAGGAACAAACCCTTGATCAGCAGCCATTCTGAAAATCTGATCCACTAATCTTCTAGCCCTTATTTGTTCTTCCTTTATTTTTTTACGGACTCGGCCAAGCTCCTGGCTGGCACTGTCTTTTACCTTCCCGTGGTCGTCAAATCTGCTTTGTAACGTTGTCCATACTGACCTAGGCAGAGTTACAGGTTCGCTCAAAAGAAATAAGGAGGGATAAAACTCTTTTGACTTTGTCAGAAAAAGCCTGAATTCAAATATGGTCTGTAGTGAAAGTATAATTTGGGTGAATGAATCTTCTTCAATGAATGAATCTTCAATCGCAATTGTTGGAAGTACTTCTTCGGGATCGAAATAGTTGGAAGTTGGAATGGCATCTGCCTTTTGTAATATCTGCTTAAACTCAAGGTTTTGTTGGAGAAACTCCTTAATGATAAAGTAGTCAGAATAAAATTGTATATCATCTATGCGCTTCTGCCCAAGTGCGCTGATACAATAATTCTTTAAGCGTGACCGAATCTGATCGAAGCCCAATTTTTGCTCACAGTCAATCGGATAAATCATAGAATAGTGAAAGTGGCTTTGCCCACTCAAGATTCAATATTCAAAATTAATAACATGTTAATTTTGAAATCTCGTTCCTGAATTATTTAGGCAGTGGAGTTACATTTGTCTTTAAACCTGCTTTTTGTTCGCGCAAACTAAGGGTATCAATAACCACATCATAAACTTCTTCTAGTTCGACAGGGTGATTCACATAATAGCGATAAGTGATATTCATAACAGAATCAGAAATACCCTTTTTCTCTAGCAAGGCTTCCTCAAATGGTCGGAACAATTTCTTCGATGAATCAGTGACTATTGATATGCCCGTCATTCTGGCTTCGGCTACATACATTTCTACTAAGAATTCGACCAACTCTTCCTTAGTCAGCACACCTTGGGGCTTATTTTCTTTCTCACAAGAGGTTGCAACACTGGCCAGGAAAATGGCCATCCAAACGATCTTAATCTTCATCCTTCTTTTACCTTTTATCACATTTTATCGTTTCAACAGCGAGTAAGACGCGCGAAAATAATCATATTTAGGCTATTTTTGAGCTGCTAAAAAAGTGCCAGGATTGAAAGAACTGCTAAAAAAACTTCGGAAATACGAAATACAGATTCGTAAGGCAATCAACAGCCAGATGCAAGGCGACTTTCATTCTATTTTCAAGGGATCAGGCTTGGAGTTTGATGATGTAAGGCCATATCAATACGGTGATGATATACGCACTATCGACTGGAATGTGTCAGCCAAAGGACACGGAACATTTGTAAAGACCTTTAGGGAAGAAAAAGAGCAGACCATATTTTTTATTCTTGATGTAAGTGCATCGCAATCAATTGGAAGTCCTGGCAAGACCAAAGTGGACATTAGTCGTGAGATATGTGGGGTATTGGCGCTTTCTGGCGCGAAAGAATCCAGTCAGGTAGGATTGATCTGCTTTTCGGATGAACGTGAAAAATTCATCAAACCAAAAAAGGGAATTGGAAAGGCGTATGAGTTGATTTATAACCTCATCAAGCTTGAACCTAAATCACTGAAAACAAATCTGAATAAAGCAATCGTATTTGCACTCAATTCTATTAAACGGAGAAGCGTTATTGTCCTAATTTCCGATTTTATTGACGAGGGTTTTCACCACAATCTAAAATCACTTGCCCGAAGGCACGATTTGGTGATGATACAAATAAGCGACAAACGCGAAACAAATTTACCTAAGCTGGGTATAATACCAGTGCTGGATAAAGAAACAAAAAAAACAATTTGGGTGAATACTTCTTTTGGTAATTTCCGCGACAGAATACGGGAACATCACGGTAGCCGGATGACAGAACTTGCTGACTTCAGCAAGAAACATCAGATCAATTTTTTAAGCGTTGATACAGATGAGGACTATGTTCCCAAGCTCCTCAAACTATTTAAAGTGAGAAATAAATCGTTGAAAAGTGTGTAGCCGGATTTCTATTACCCTGACTTTTTTATGCTCTTGTCTTGTGTCAATTGCCCAGGAGGTGAAGGTGACAGGAGGCTTTGTTGGCGATAGCGTAAAAATCGGAGAACAGATTCCTTTTTCATTGAGTGCGCGCTATCCAAAAAATCTCACGCTCATTTTTCCCGATTCTACCTTCGCCTTTGCTCCTTTCGAGTTCCAAAAGAAAGCTTTCTTTGCTACCCAAACCACCGATGGGCAAAGTTATGATAGTGTAGTCTATCTTTTGTCAACGTATGAAATTGATAGTGTTCAAGAGCTAAAGCTTCCAGTATTTGTTGTTCATAAAAAAGATTGCACCTCTGTTTTTTCAGGTTTAGACGAAGTGATTTTAAAACAATTAGTCCGGCATGTACCCGATTCAGTAGAAGCCAAAAACCTACCCCTGAAAACAAATACCAATTATCTAAATGTGAAATGGCTTTTCAACTATCCATTAGTCCTCATCATTTCAGGGGTTTTACTTGTCTTAGCAGTCGCTGGCTTTCTTATTTTTGGAAAACGTATTCGCAAATATTTCTTATTAAGAAAACTCAATCGCAACCATCAAAATTTTATTACAAAATTTAATGATACTATTTCCGGATTACATTCAAATTTTTCTATGATAAAAGCTGAAGGGGCAATTGTGCTTTGGAAGTATTACATGGAGAATCTTGTGCAAATTCCATATTCAAAACTTACCTCAAAAGAAATATTGGATCAGGAAAAGGATGAACAACTTGGTCAGGCCTTGCATAGCATTGACCGTATGATTTATGGGGGAATAAGTTCGCCTTCAGAAGAGTCCTTTGTAAATCTCCGCCAATATTGCGAAAGACAGTTTCAACTAAAAGTAGAGGAGGCAAAACATGGATAGTGTAATAGATCCCTGGTATTCACTAAACTGGTTTTCACCGCTTATCCTGAAGGGCTTTACCTGGGACAATCCTATTTTTCTATGGTGTATCTTGTTTGTTCCTTTGCTACTGAGTGCTCGATGGAGCTTTCGCTATTTCTTTAATCAAAAACTACCCGTTGCCCTCGTGAAAAGCGATCTCAGCGCATCACCTTTGACGCTTGTCCGCTTTCTGCCAGAACTTATCCTCAGCTTTATCCTTATATTATTACTCACAGCACTTGCACGCCCGCAAAAGACAAATGACAAAGTTGAGCAATGGACAGAAGGCATTGATATTATGTTAGCCATTGATATTTCTCAATCCATGCAAATTGAGGATTTCGAACCTAATCGCCTGGAGGCTGCAAAGAATGTGGCGCGCGATTTTATAAAAGGAAGAGTGCAAGACAGGATTGGGATTGTCGTTTTTTCAGGAGATGCATTTTCTTTGGCTCCATTAACCACGGATTACGAACTATTAAACTCTTATCTTAATGAAGTCAATTTTGAGATGATCGAAAATAGAGGCACAGCTATCGGAAGTGCCATGGCAGTAGTTACTAACCGCATGCGCGAGTCTGAATCATAATCTAAAGTGTGTATTTTATTAAGCGATGGTGATAATACTGCAGGCAATATCGATCCGATAAC
>JANOQK010000107.1:0-6727 GCA_031414855.1 Bacteroidia bacterium
GTAGTTGCTCCATCCAATCGCAATGATTCATTAGAAACGACATCGTACTTACAATTCGGATTGGCCTTTTCTGAATTTCTATAATTCATTAGGTGAGCAACAATCCGCTGTCCTTCATAATTAGTGCGAACTAGAATGGCAATATCTTTTAGCGAAGCACCAAGCAATTGCAATTTTTCGAGATGAATGGGTATTTGATCGAGTGCCAGATCTTTCCAATTTTCACCATCACCTTCTTGCAAGAACGAAACCTGAACAAAGCCTGTCTCTTTTCTTGAAATCAATTGAGGCACATCGTGATATGCTTCGGAGGTAATGTTCTTACCAGTCTCCAGGGCAACGATAGTAGAACTCGCCTGAAATAGCGCATTGTTAAAGGTGACGATCTCAGATGCACTTCTAAAGTTTTGTTTTAGTTCTTTCGTGGCGACCCGTCCTACGCCAATAGTGCTTTCTACCTTCTGTTGCAGCAAATTCAAATCTCCACCACGCCACCGGTAGACAGCTTGCTTCACATCGCCAACCACCATACTTGGATAGCCCTGATCAAGTCCATTGGTTAGCAATGGAAAAAAATTAGCCCACTGAAGACCAGAAGTATCCTGAAATTCATCAATGAGATAGTTTCGATAAAAAGAACCGACCTTCTCATAAATAAAAGGAGTGTCGCTATCTTGTATTACTCCGTTCAAAAAACGCGGAGCATCGGCCAATAACATAATTCCGTTCTCGTCTTTGTAATCTTTTAGCTTTCGCGAAATATCCGCGATAAGACCAAAGGAGTAAAAGTTATTAAGCGCCACCTCAGCCGAAAGTGCCTGCCGATAGTTTTTGCCCCGATACTCCAAAATTTCATTGAGCATACCAATCAGCTTTTCATTAGCTAATTTTATTATGATTGCCTTGTGTGGAGTATCTTTATCTGGCCAGTTGTTGGGGTTCTGAAATTCTGATTCCGATCTCTTGCCCTTTGCGGTTTCATCAAATTCTTTAACACTTGATATTTTATTGAATTTTTTAAAAAAATTATAGACTCCTCCCGCATACTTAAAATCATCACTTCGCAAACCGTGTTGGTGGAATATCTCAATTGCCTCCACCGACTTAGCCTTTACCAGATTCGTAAAGTCATTTTTTTTCTTTTTCAAATCCGCCAACAGGTTCTTGAAAAAATCCTTCTGGCCTGTTGACTTATTTACCTCACTTTCAATCTCTTTAAACTCTTCTTTAAATATCTCTTCAGAAAATTTAATCAGGCTGCTACGAATGTCCCAGGCACGCTCATTCTCCAGATTTTCATTAGCAAACTCTACCACCCATTTGGTCAGATCTTCATTGGTACCCAGTTCACCGATAAGGTTGTCGATCACTTCCTCAAACACGGGCTCGTGTTCTACCTCCAACCGATAATCCCCCACCAATCCCGCTTCACGGGTAAACGATCGGATTACTTTTTGAAAAAAGGCATCGATAGTACTGATGGAAAACTGATCGTACCTGTGCAAAATATCGGATTGTGTAGACTGGGCATTCTGTTGAAAAGTATTGGCATCCAATCCCAACTCTTCCTGCAATTCCTTGGTGAGGTCATTTTCCCTGCCCTTTGAAAAGTCATCCAGATAAGCAAGGATACGATCCTTCATCTCCTGTGTGGCCTTATTGGTGAACGTGACAGCAAGGATGTATTTAAAGTAATCTGCTTTGTATTGCAAGGCCAGTTTCAGATACTCCTTTGCAAGTGTGCGTGTTTTACCGGAGCCGGCCGAAGAGCGATATATCGAAAAGGTCTTTTCTAAAACTGCCACTACTTCACAGATTTAAAATGTAAGGTAAAAAAAGCAAAGCTGAATCTCAGAAATATTATGGCAAATCCGGGAGGCATTATTTTTTTAATAAAAGGTTGGTCGCTTTTCAAAAAGTCAGATGTATAAGTGGCACTCTTTTAAAAGAAATGAATCGGTGAATCTGTGGCAACGAGGAAATTTAATTAACTTGAATGCCAGACATGCGCAAACTCTACTTTTTATTTCCCAAGATCGTTTACTCCTTTCCGATCCAGCTATTTCTTAACAACATCAGGCGCAACCAGGTGTTGATCCTATGTTGGATCATTCTCTTTGCCATGATCACCGGTAACTTTGGGAAATATCTGGGCATACCTTATTTATTTCTGGATCCGGAATACCTGAACAAAGTCAACATTACCAGTTTCTTCATCATGGGCTGCCTCACGGCTGGGTTTACGATGGCTTTCCATATTACCTGCTATATAGCAGACAGTCACCGCTTTTCATTTATTGGAACACTCTCCAATCCATTTAAAAAGTTTACACTCAATAATAGCCTGATCCCCTTGCTTTTTTTGGGCACCTACATTTATCAGATCATTGGCTTCCAGATCAACAATGAATATAGTACACCCATCGACCTTGTCTGGAATCTGACGGGCTTACTCCTGGGTTATGCCGCCATGGTGGGGTTGTTCTCCTTCTATTTTCGGTTTACGAACAAAGACATCTTTAAATATGTCATTTGCCGCATTGACGAAAAAATAAAACGCAATGTAAAAGTAACACGTGCCAGTGCGATGAAAAAGCTAGATATCGCGCAAAAGAAACAAGTACGGGTAAACTATTACTTCGATAGTTACCTGCGGGTAAAAGAAGTTGAGAATACTCGTTTTTATGATCGGGCCACGGTTCTTCAGGTGTTTGATCAAAATCATTTTAACTTGGTGGTGATTGAAATTGTGATTTTTGCTATGGTATTGGTGCTTGGTATTTTCAAAGACTCACCCACTTTTCAACTTCCAGCTGCAGCCAGCTGCATGATCTTCCTCACCATTTTTGTAATGATGTCTGGGGCTTTCTCCTACTGGTTTGGAGGATGGGCGGTAACAGCTTCACTCATTTTGTTTTTGGTGTTGAACCATCTTGTGGGTGAAGATTTCTTCAGTAAAAAATATCAGGCATTCGGTTTGGACTATAGCAAACCGCCCGTTGAATATTCAGTGGCTTCGATTCAAAAACAAAACGATAGCACAGTAATTGAAACAGACCGGCAAGCTGTGCTCTTACAATTAAAAAAATGGCGGGCTAAATTTTCAGAAGATCAAAAACCAAAAATGGTCTTTCTCTGCGCCAGTGGTGGCGGTAAGCGGGCATCTTTGTGGACTCTCAATGCGCTGCAAACTGCCGATAGTCTTACAAAAGGGCAATTGATGGAGAACAGTGTGTTAATCACTGGGGCATCCGGTGGACTTATTGGCGCAAGTTATTTCCGAGAGCTAAAACTTCGCGAAAAGTTGGGTGAGCCCATCAAGCCTTATGCTAATATTCATCGCCAAGCAATCTCTTCCGATAATTTAAATCCACTCATCTTTAGTTTACTGGCAAACGATCTATTTGTTGGCTTTACCAAATTTGAGTACGCACGAAACTTCTATCAGCGAGATCGCGCCTTCACGTTCGAAGATCAACTCAACCAAATCACTGAGAAGTTGATGGACAAACCCATTACGGCCTATGCAGAGCATGAACAAAAAGGAATCATACCTATGGTGATACTTACGCCTACTGTCATCAACGATGGAAGAAAGATGTATATCGCATCGCAGCCCGTTTCCTTCATGAACGAAGAGATTCAAAACTTTTCTGACTACACATCCTCCAAAATCAGCGGGGTCGACTTTAATCGCCTCTTTGCCGATGTCGGGTCCTCTGATCTTCGGTTCCTTTCGGCTCTGCGGATGAGCGCTACGTTCCCCTACATCACACCCAATACAACACTACCTACTGATCCGCCCATACAAATTATGGATGCTGGTATCTCTGACAACTTTGGAATGTCGGATGCAGTGCGCTTTACCTACGCTTTCAAAGACTGGATTAATGACAATACGTCTGGTGTGATCTATCTTTCGATACGCGATTCACCAAAACTTGCAACTATTCTTGCCAAGTCAGGACAAACTATAATGGATGACATTACACAGCCTATTAGCAGCGTGTACAATAACTTTGAGAATTTTCAAGATATCACCAGCGACTTGTTGATTGGGCAGGCTCATTCCTGGCTAGATATTCCGATCGATCGTATTGATTTACAATATCAGGCTGAAAACTATACACCTATCCTTCAAAAGATGGACAGCATACGGCAGAACAGCGCTCGTGCTTCCCTTAGCTGGAGGTTGACGACACGTGAGAAAGATGGAATTGTTAACAATATCAATTCCACCCGGAACAAAGCAGAGTTGAGAAAGTTGAAGAGGTTGCTTGAGTGATCTGGCGGTTGGAAGTTCGAAGCTACACAGGTGCTGAATATTCCTAAAATCAAAAATAAATTCTGTTGCACCATTCTTTTAAGATAGTCTAATCTGTGAATACCTAAACTTAAAAAGAGGAAGACCATTCGCCTTCCTCTTTTTGTTTAGAGCCTTGCTTCAAGAGCAGCGATTTTAGGCTGAGCTTCCTCTTTGCCATAGAAGTAAGCTAACTTGTATAACTCCAGTGCCTGCTTTCTGGCGTTCTTCTTTTTCTTTGGCGCAAACTGAGTACGTGCGGCTGTTTCAGAAACAGCTTCCGCCTGAACGTAGTAAGATTCAGCTTCATCCATTTTTGCTTTAACCAAGAGTTGCGTCACCTGTTGTTCCAGTCGCGCGGTTTCTTCTCGATTGAATTTTATTAGGCCTAACTTTTCTTGAATCTCTGTGCTTTGAAGACTCACCGTTCTCACTAGGTTTTCATTCTCATTCTTGTACATGTCTACTCGTTCCTTCAAGGCCGCGAGTTCAAGGTTACGCATGTCAAGCTCAGCTCTTAATTTTTTAATGGCGGTTGTATACGATGAACTCGTCTTAGCACTTCGCACGGATTTTTCAAGTGTAGTAATTCGTTCTTCCGCTTTTTTGACATACGTATTGATGTCGCGCATGCGGGAGGCGTAGCTATCATAGCTTGTTCCCTCCAACATATGAGTTCGCAATACTTTCCGGCTGGCGTCAATTGAATCGAGCAGATCACCTACCTCCACCATTGCTACGGTTACTTTGCGTTGGTTGGTGAGTTCATTTCGGAGTGAATCAATTGTATGCCGTGCCCTTTCTTCTTTTTTAAAATCGCAACTCAACAGGCTGACCGTCATAGACAATAGAATGATTACCATTTTCGCATTCATAAGTTTTATAATTTTTATAGTTAATGTTTAGTTATAAGCTGTGTGATAAAAAATTAAAAGGAAACCGCTCGGAACAACTTTAATTTCGTCTCTGACGGTCTCTGCAAATTTTGAAAGTAACAATGCTATTCTGTTATGAATACCTTGGCCTCACCTGAAAATTGATTGACAAGTTGTATGGTGGCTCCCTCCAGGCCCTTTAGGTGATACACCTTTGCGAAGTCACCCTCGTTGAATAAATAATAGGTAAAAACAAGCTCCTGAAATTGGTCATACACATAGACAGTGACTTCCTGCTTTCCCTGACTGGGTATAGCAACAATGTATTTGTTTTCCTCGTCTTTTATTTTGCCAACGTGTGTAACCCAATTTTTATCCTGGTATGAAAGTTTCTCTGAATAGGAACCAATGAGATCCTCGACTTGAATCGAGTAATCACCTTTAGGAAGTTGTGAAAAATTATAGGGTCGCGTAATGCCACCATGAGAATCTACTTTCTCCGTAAATACCACCTCACCCTTTGCATCAGTGATGGTCACTTTGACTCTGCATTCAACAGATGACCGATACGTGACTCTAAAAATGTCACCCACATTATGTACTTTAATTCTTTGATCATGGCCATTTGGACTGGCCTGTAACACTGCGCAACTTACCGTTACGAGCATGAAGATAATTAAACTCATCTTTTTCATATTGTAAATTGTTTAGTTAAACATACCTTAAGAACGGGCTGAGGCGAGGGTTGTTGTCTTCTACTGAGTCGCTCACAGACCTGAGAGACGCTTTAACGGGTATTGAAGGATTCATTGCATTTAATCGCGCGAGCAGATAGCAGAGGCTACTAATATGTCGAATCCAATGACATTTGATACGTGTTTAAAATTGTTGGATATAGATATGTGCTCGAGTATCCGAAACTAAATTTTGCGTGCGATCATCTCTTCCGACCTAACATATGAAAGATAATTTATTCCTTTTAAAGAAATTTTTATAACTGAAACCTCATACACGATATGCTAAATTTGAAAATACGTCAGGTCGGAAGACCTGACTGCACAGAAAACAATATCAATTCTACTCGGAACAAAGCAGAGTTGAGGAAGTTAAGAAGGTTATTGGAATAAAAGACAGTAACGTTATCAATTGGAGATTGTATTTGATTAAATCAAAGTGATTGCCATTGGTGGTAAAATAGAAGTAGAGAGTGTTGTTAATAAAGGAACACTTTTCACGATTTTCTTAAAAAGGAGCAAATAGGGTTTAATCAGATCAAAATAATCAACTATTCAATAAAACTAGTCGCCTTTTAAGGATTGCATCTATCGCAATACATTGGGTCTTCCGCAAATTTATTGGTTGGATATTCTATCTCTTCTGTGTACAAACACTTTTTACATGAATAGATGTGACTTAATGTTGACCGGGTCGGAAACCCACAAAGTTTACACGGAAGTCCATGCTTTACTTCGGTAACATCATAACCCGGAAACTGATTGAAAAAATTACAGTTGGGGCAAACTAAATTAATTTTTTCAATCAGTTTCCG
>JANOQK010000108.1:0-2912 GCA_031414855.1 Bacteroidia bacterium
ATGATGCTTCAGAAAACGGTCCTCTTTTATCCTTTACACTGCCGATTGTAAGAGGTCGGAAATTGAACGCATCTACAGATCCTTTACCAGCTAGTTCTCCCGGAAGGGGGCGGGATCTTGGATCAGTAGTTAGCACAAAGTTATCATCGTTATAGAGAATTTCCAGAATAATTGTGTCAAAGGTAATGGATGTCCCTTTTTTCCCAACATATTCCACCAACAGATCGACCTCAAATGCATCTCCTGCCTCTACTTTTCGTTTGTATTGTATTTGTTTATTTCCACCCTCTAAATTGCAAATTAGTTTAAGCATAGTTTTATCTCCTTCTTTCAAAATTGTTTTCAACTGTGATAAGTCGTCGCCGCTAAGATAAAGCAACTTACCAATTAACTTTCAACATCGCCTCTGTAACGATGTGGCGAAATCCAAAACTTGATTTATCCAAATTGTGTTACTTACATAATCCATCACATCTTTCTTATGTTTCGAAAACGGAAAATTGATCAAACTAATAAATTTCATCATTAACTGTTCCCGACTCAGAAACAACAATTTTACCTCTCATACAATCAAACCCGTTTGCGACATTGAAACCGAAATTTGGCGGTTTGCCCGCTTCGGTCTCTGTCTTTAACCGTTCAGCCAATATAGAGAGCGGCTGATAACAGAAAATCTCTCCGTATCTCTTGGTCTTTTTCAAAATCTTGTTATGGCGTTTGAGAACTTCCAAACAATGTTTTTTTATCAGATTTACCCATCGCACTTTGGAATCTAAAATTGTACCCTCGGACTGGTAATTCATAAAAGCTTTCAGATAATGGTCGTTACCTGCCCAAGTGCGCCAAAGCAAAATAGAGGTGGCTATTCCGTTGACAAACGCATCTTGGTCATAAATTTGAGAGCTATGCCTTTGCAAAAAAGCGTTTAGGATTGCGGGATGACGAATGTTAACCAGCGCGAGCGGTCTTGCAAAGCCAGCTAATGTATTCAGTTTTCCTATTTCATGCGGCGGTTCTTGATTGACACATTCCAGCGCAATTGAATGTTCTTCTTGTGAAAAAAGTGCTGGCGGAAAATTAAAATATAGCCCCCGCCCGACCCCGTGCCAATAGTATGCCAACATGTGCGGTGCGATTTTCTGCAAGATATCATCTATTTCAATAAGTTTACTGGGGAAAAGTGTACGAACAACTAAGCCAAGCGCGTCCGCCGCCACCTTTTCGCATCCCTGCGGACAGGAGTTTTCCGTTAGGTCTATAAAATTACCAATTCTTTCTTTTAGAGTAGAAACTGTAGAATGTTTATCCGACGATTGAAGGTAGTGTTTAGCCGTCGAGAGACACATACCAACATAGAAAGCAACGATGCTGCCTTCAGGTAAAACCATATTTGGCTCTGGGATTAGTAAAAAGGTTGGTTTTTGGTTGTTTTGCCAAGCCGCTTCTGCCTCTTCATAGCCAAGTCCTTCTGTTGACCAAAGTGAATGGTAACTGTCTAATGCAGCGATTTTCTTTATGCGTTCCCGCAAAGGCGGCAAGTTTTTGATTACGGTTTCATCCTGTGAATCTATTAAACCAAAACTTTTAATAGATTCGTAGATGTTTTCAACTTCTTGCTTTGCTAAAGCGTTGTCTAGCTTTCGCAAATTTCGCTGGGAAACTTTTGCAGAGTTTGTTGAGATAATAAATTTGTATAAAATTTGCTCTTCAAGGTGTTGTTTACAAGCTTTCTCTAGGCAATGACTTATACTGATGTCCGGTGCAATTATTTTGACCAAGCCATCCAAAGTAACCGCAGAACGAATATACTTGACTACGGTGCGATGTGGCAGAACGCCTGTGATGCGTGAGAGTTTTAATAATTCAATCATTACCTGGGTGATGCTTTTTTGTAACTTTCTCCCTGCGCCATTATCAACATACCACTCTTTAGCAAGTGCTTTTAGTTCGCTCTTAAATTTCTCCTGGTTTGGTAAATCTCTTTTTACCGAGATTTTGAAGAATGAATCGCATAAGGCATCCATGTTGCCCTGTATGTAAGCTAAAGTCATTACCGCCAAATAATGTCTGACATAAGGAGTGAGCGTTCCAACAATACCAAAGTCAACGTATCCGATCTTATCTGTCTGCATTATTATTAAATTCGCCGGATGTAAGTCTGCATGAAATATTCCATTCTGTAAGGCATCATTTAGAAAGCTATCGACAATGTTTTTAGCTAAACAATGGGAATCAATGTTGATGGCTTGCTTTTGTAGTTCAGGTGTCCCATCGCCAGCACGCACACGAAGGTAATCAAGAACTGTTAAGCCATGGATATACTCGGCTGACAAAAGTCGCTTTGTCGTGCATTCTTTTAACAATGAGGGAACATACTGTTTTGAATTCGCCTCGGCATTCTGTCCCAACTCATCCATATGAAGAGCTTCATTTCTATAATCCAACTCTTCATTAGTCCATGAGATGAATTCGCTCAAAGGTTCAATCAACCAATACAATCGTTTCAAACGTATTATTTTTATGAGTTTATTAAGTATGCCTATTAAACGTATATCAATAGCAAAATCTTGTATTGCTGTTGGACGCTGGACTTTTACCGCAAAGGTATTTGCGGCTAACGAAGCCTGATGTACTTGCCCAATTGATCCTGTTGCGAATGGCTGTAAATCAAACGTGCTGAAAATTTCCGTTGGTTTTTTACCCAATTCTTCAATAAAAACGCGCTCAACTTCCTCTGCATCAAAAGGAGGAACCTTATCAAGTAAGTCAAAAAGGACATTGCAGTATCTTGGCGACAAAATGTCAGGTTGCAATGCGAGCATTTGTCCAAACTTAATGAAAGTTCCGCCGATTTCTTCAAGTATAATGTGCAAACGCTGAGGTCCTGTTAAGGGTTTAAGTTTTAATATATT
>JANOQK010000109.1:0-7248 GCA_031414855.1 Bacteroidia bacterium
TGTTATCATACCTACCTACAATGAAAAGGAAAACATTGTACTCATCATAGAAGCGGTATTTTCACTACCTAAGTCTTTTGACATTCTCATTGTGGACGATGGCTCTCCCGATGGGACAGCTGAAATTGTAAAAGAACTTCAAGTTCGACTCAATTCAACCTCAGCCAAACTGCATCTTCTACAAAGAAAGGGCAAGCAAGGATTAGGCACTGCATACCTTGCGGGTTTCAAATATGGTTTACAAAACGGATACGAGTTTATTCTTGAAATGGATGCCGACTTTTCACATGATCCCAAAGAACTAGTAAATCTCTACCTTTCTTGTGCAGACAATGGCAACGATTTGACAATTGGTTCGCGCTATATTACAGGTGTAAATGTTGTTAACTGGCCTATGGGACGAGTGCTTCTCTCCTACTTTGCCAGTGCGTATGTGCGTTTAATCACACGAATGAAAATTCAGGACACTACAGCAGGATTTGTTTGCTATCGCAGAAAAGTATTGGAGACTTTACAACTCGACAAAGTAAGGTTTGTGGGCTATGCGTTTCAGATTGAAATGAAGTTCCTAACCTGGAAATATGGATTCAAACTCAAAGAGATACCAATCATATTCACAGAACGCACACGTGGCCAATCCAAAATGTCAGCAGGCATTTTCAAAGAAGCTTTCTTTGGAGTCATACAGATGACCATTCAAAGTTGGTTTAAGAATTACAACAGAGTATCATAACATCCCTATGAAACGTATTGGTTGCCTGGCGATGTTTATCATGCTCACTACATTCACTTTTGGTCAAACTCTTAATGGAATTGAATATTTCAAAAAGTTAAGCTGGCTGAGTGGAACATGGAACCGAACAAACGTGAAACCTGGCCAATCTGGGCTTGAAAAATGGGAGCAAACTTCCGTTTTCGAGCTAAGAGGGCTTGGTATAAGCCTTCAAGGTCAAGACACTACCTTTGTTGAAAAACTCCGAATCGTTACCAAGGACAATACGATCGTTTATGTTGCTGATGTTCCCGAGAATCAAAAGCCAGTTTATTTTAAGCTCATCCATATTACAGACACTAGCTTTGTTTGTGAAAATCCCGACCACGACTTTCCTAAAAAAATCACTTATCAACTTGATGGTAAAATTTTAAAGGCCCAAGTTTCTGGAGACGGAAAGGCAATCGATTTCTTGTTTGAAAGGAAATAAGCTTCAGAAAGAAACCGTCAGGTTGGAAATGAAAAGGTTACTTGTCTTAACGGGCATTGTATTTCTCTCGTAAACCTCTTTCTCAGAAATAAATGCCCTCCCTTCAAATCTGGCCACTACATTGGATGCGATATTAAGATTTAAGCACATGCCCGTGCTGTATGAGCTGAACCCAGATACGCTTGTTATAGGAGTAATCATTACGCTTTTTGGATCATTGAAATACTCAATCCTACCTGACAATGAGAGTTTTTTAGAAAATTGGTATTGCCCAATAAAATTTATCTGCCACCATTTATTAGCATAGGTAATGTTGTTAGTCCCAAGAACTTTCTGAATCCCGCCATAAATGCAAGTTGCGGCCGAAAATGGGCCCTTTGAATATTTAAAGTTTATATCTGAAAAAAATCGCATCCTGTTTTGTGGAGCGGCATCAGAACGTTCGTCACCAACATAGGTGCTCCAACTCAATACCGAAAGGCTATTCAGGTGATATTCTAATTGCGACCCAATTGACTTTCCTTTATTCAGATCAACAATTTGTTGCCAGCCATTGAGGAGGTAAAGAGAAAAGTTGCTTTTTTCATTCAACGGCATCGAGAATTTGACACCCGACAAGTAATAAGGAACATACTCTGGAGCTAATGACCGAGAGTACATCAATTGATCCTTTGAAATCGGTGTCTCATTTGTGTAGGGAGAACTTAATACACCCGCATCCACCCAAATGTTCTTACGAGCTGAAATCCTTACTCCAATGTTACCTTCTATGATGTTCTTCAAAGTTCCTGGTTCCGCTGCATAGTTTGAATTCATATAGGTGCCCAAACCAGGAATGAATCGAGCTCTAACGTGCGAACTTGTGTATTTCAAATCCACATAGGCCAGATTAAAAGTCAATTCATTATGCCTGGCCATCGAAACAAAATAAGGCCGATCACCAGAAATAGGTTCATTGAAATCGTATCCGTAATAGGTATCAACATAACCACCAAAATCTATTTTTCTAAGCCTGTTCGTGGTGTCCGCATTATTCTCTATAAGGTCAGTTTGCCCAAATATTGGCGAGCAGATGATACTCGTAAAAAGTGAATGCGCTAAAAATAAAATAATACACTTCATCTTCAATTACCTCTTTACTCAACCAAACGGTAAATATTTAAAATATCTGAATGTTTCCACAGGGATCTTAATTAAATTCATTAGCAAAGAATAAAAATGAATTAATTTCGTCCTCCTAATTATAAAAAATACATCTAAACAAGAGGATTTCCGCATGTCAGCACCCAAGCCAAAGTCAAAAGTTACCATGTCTACCGTCTTTAAGACCATTATTTGGCCAAGACGCAATATTATTTTAGTAGGTTTTGTTCTAATCATTATCAGTAGGCTGGCCAGTCTGGTGCTTCCATGGTCAACAAAATACCTGCTAGACGATGTAATTGGTAAGGGTGACTTATCAAAACTAAATATGTTACTGATCGGAATTTCACTTTCGATCTTGATATCATCCGTAATCTCCTATTTGCTTACCAAATTATTAAGCGTTGAGGCACAACACCTGATTTCGGTACTACGAGCAAATGTACAAAAGCATCTCCTTCGTCTCCCTACCCGGTTCTTTGACAATCAGCAATCCGGCAAGTTGGTGTCCCGCGTGATGACAGATGTAGAGGGTGTCCGTAATTTAGTTGGCACTGGGTTAGTTCAATTAGTCGGTGGAATACTTACATCCTTTATCTGCCTTTTCTTTCTATTCAGCATCAGTTGGAAGATGACTCTTTTTGTGATGATTCCTGTGGCCGTATTTGGTCTTATTGCTTTAAAAGCGTTTGGAAAAATCCGCCCGATATTCAGAGAGCGAGGTGCCATTAACGCAGAAGTTACTGGTCGATTAACGCAAACGTTGAATGGTGTACGAGTGATAAAAGGCTTTAATGCCGAAAAACAAGAAATTAAAATTTTCGAAAAAGGAGTTGAGAAATTATTTCTTAATGTGAAGAGCACTTTAACTACTACCAGCTTTGTTACAAGTGCGGGCAGCTTTCTTTTAGGTCTCGCATCGGTAGGGATAATGGGTATTGGCGGTTACATGATTGCCGAAAATACGTTGACAATGGGCGCACTCGTCCAGTTTATTCTATTTCTTGGGTTCTTGATCGCTCCTATTGTTCAAATGAGCAACATAGGAAGTCAGTTAACTGAAGCGTTTGCCGGATTAGACCGCACAGAAGAACTTATGAATGTTCCCGTTGAAGATGATGAAACAATACGAACTACTAAGATCGGAAAGATAAAGGGAGATATTGAGTTTAATGATGTTTCGTTCGCGTATGACGAGGGAAAAGAAGTATTAAAGAATGTGAGCTTCTCGGCCCCAGCCGGATCAGTTACTGCCTTGGTTGGCACTTCAGGCTCTGGTAAATCAACTATTGCTGGCTTGGCTGCTTCTTTCTTAACACAACAGTCTGGTACTATCACTATTGATGGACATGATCTTTCTAAAGTTTCATTGGATAGTTACAGAAGCCAGTTAGGCGTAGTTCTTCAAGATGATTTTCTCTTCGATGGTACTATTCGTGAAAACATTTTATTCGCAAAACCAGATGCAACTGAACAGGAACTACAGGCTGCCATCGATGGCGCTTATGTTAGCGAATTCAGTACGAAGTTTGAATTGGGCCTTGACACCGTGATTGGCGAACGCGGAATAAAACTTTCTGGGGGCCAACGTCAACGTGTTACTATTGCAAGAGCCATATTAGCGAATCCACGAATACTAATTTTAGACGAGGCAACCTCCAGTTTAGATACAGAGAGCGAGTCCCTTATTCAGGAAAGCTTGAAATCTCTTTTAAAAGGCAGGACTACATTTGTTATCGCTCACCGATTAAGTACAATCAGACAAGCCGATCAAATTCTAGTTGTTGAGCACGGGCAAATAGCTGAGCGCGGCAAGCATGATGAGCTCATTGAAAAGAAAGGACGGTACTTTGAACTGTATACGTATCAGGCGAGAATTTAACTAATGCTAGTATCAACCAATTGAAGGCACTCAAATCAATCAAACCGTATTGCTTTGATAGGACTGATACGAGTAACAATGGCCGTTGGTAGCAATAAAACAAGAGTTACCACAACGAAAACAGCTACATTCAATAAGATTACTATTTCCCAATTCCATCCAATTGGCACATAATCCATATAGTAATTTTGAGGATTGAGTGTAATGAATTTGAAAGTGTCTTGCAGAAAGCAAAGCCCGAGTCCGATGACATTTCCATATATAAGACCTTTTGCAATGAGGTTTACTCCGTTATATACAAACACCGATTGGATAAGGCGGTCTTGCGCCCCCATTGCCTTTAGTAGGCCTATCATTTGAGTACGTTCCATTACCAGAATCAAAATCACGGAAATCATGTTTACGCACACTACCGTAAGAATGATACCCAATAAAATATTCACTTGCCGGCTTAGCAGGTTGAGCCACTCAAATACCTGAATATATTTATCGCTTACCTTCTCCAGGTAAAGATCATAATCCATACTATCACCAATGATCGTTAATGCCTCATCTACATGATCAACGTCTTTCACAAATATTTCCAGGCCACCAGCTATGCTGTCTGCGGAAGCGTTTAGCCGTTGTACCATTCTGATATCGCCCATTATTATCTTATCATCGAAATAATCGGAAAGATTAGTTTCGTAAATGCCAGTCACTTTCAATTTTCGGAAGCGTGGAGGGTTTTGAAAAAAATGAATGATAATGTCGTCACCTACCTTCGTCTTTAATTTTTTAGCAATAATCTCGCTCAACACAACTTCGCGAGCATAGCCCGAATCGGGAAAGTGGATGAACTCGCCTTCAATCATGTTATCGCGAAAGCGGTTGAGATCAAAACTTTTACCAACACCTTTAAATACGACACCCAATACTTCATCGTCTGTCTTAATTAATCCTGCTTTATGACTAAACTCCTGAATATGTTCAATTACCCCAAGCTCCTGAGATTGATTATAGATATTTATGTTATAGCTGAACGGCTGCTCTTCCATGGAATTATTCATGGTAAACTTTGAGACAATGAGGTGGGAGCTAAATCCGTAGATTTTGTTCTGCACGGTCTCTTGAAAGCCTTTCATAATAAGAAATGAAACTATGGCAGCACTAAGCCCCACAGTAATGCTGGCGACAGCAATCTTGTGAATGATAGATGAAAATCCACCTTTGTCGGTTTCAGAATTTCCCTGACTTATTCTTTTTGATATGAAATACGAAAGGTTCAAGGAATGGCTTAATTTTGGCTTAACCGTACTGGAAACAAATTAATACCGCCAAAATAAAAAGAAATGATCAGGTTATTCGCATCCTTATTTTTTTTGTCCAGTATTCTTTCCTGCGATGCCCAAAACGCTACTCGTGTTTTGACTGGGGCTGATCAACTTACAGAGCTCATTCCAAAATTGAAAAACAAAAAGGTTGGATTAGTTGTCAATCACACATCATTGATTGGAAAAACTCATTTAGCGGATACGCTAAAAAGTCTTGGGATCAAGGTTGTCCGAATCTTCGGTCCAGAACATGGCTTTCGCGGTACTGCTGCCGATGGCGAATACGTTAACGACAGCATTGATGCTAAGACCGGTATATCTGTTGTTTCACTCTATGGAAAAAACCGAAAACCTACTGCAAAACAGTTCGCAGATCTTGATGTTGTCATTTTCGATATTCAGGATGTGGGTATGAGGTTTTATACCTACATCGGCACCATGCACTATGTGATGGAAACTTGTGCCGAAAGCAAAAAGAAACTAATCCTTCTCGATCGTCCTAACCCAAATTCATTTGTTGATGGACCTATTAATACAAAGCCCTTGCAGTCTTTTGTGGCCATGCATCCCATTCCAATTGCTCACGGCATGACAATAGCAGAAATGGCTCAAATGATAAATGGAGAAGGCTGGCTTGCTAATAAAATGAAATGCGACATTGAGATTATCAAACTAAAAAACTGGACACACTCAGATGAATACATTTTACCGGTGAGGCCATCTCCTAACCTTCCTAATCAGCAAGCAATAAAACTTTACCCCTCAATTTGTCTTTTTGAAGGTACCGTGATAAGCCTTGGACGTGGCACCCCATCACCTTTCCAGGTGATAGGTAATCCAGAATTAAAAAATATGCACTATCAATTTACCCCTGTTACCTTAAAGGGTATCGCGGTCAATCCACCTCAGGAAAACAAGTTATGTTATGGAATGGATTTAAGAAGTGTTGTTGTTGAACCGAAAATAGATTTGAAATATTTGCTCTTGATGTACAACGCTTATCCCGATAAGGAAAAATTCTTTTTACCTTATTTTGATATTTTGGCGGGCACTCCGCAATTAAGCCAACAGATCAAAGACGGAGTTACCGAAGATCAAATTCGTGAAAGCTGGAAATCTGATTTGGAAAAGTATAAGGAGATTAGAAAAAAGTATTTGTTATACCCGTAAAGAGCCACTAGCTATATGCTACTAGAGCTTTTCACTGCTCGTAGCTATTGGCTGAAAGCTAGCAGCTATTATGACTAAATCTGAAAAAGTAAAAGATATACTTAATATACTCGATAAACTTTATCCAAAGCCTGAAGTTCCTCTCCTTCACAAAGATGCCTATACGTTATTAGTCTCCGTGCTCCTATCCGCTCAATGTACTGATGCCCGTGTAAATCAAGTTACACCGCACCTTTTCAAGCTGGCGGATAATCCATATGACATGATGAAATTATCAGTAGAAGAAATTCGAACTATCATTAGACCCTGTGGACTATCACCCATGAAATCAAAAGGAATTGCGGGACTCTCTAAAATTTTAGTGGAACGGTATAATGGCGAAGTGCCTAATACGTTTGAAGCCCTCGAAGAACTTCCAGCAGTGGGTCACAAGACGGCCTCGGTAGTAATGACACAATGGTTTGGGATGCCTGCTTTCCCTGTAGACACTCACATTCATAGGCTCGCGCATCGCTGGGGATTGACCAACGGAAAAAAT
>JANOQK010000110.1:0-7013 GCA_031414855.1 Bacteroidia bacterium
CATTTAAGAAGTGTGAAAGTAACGGAGCTCACACATAGAGCGG
The DNA here is from genome assembly GCA_031414855.1 of Bacteroidia bacterium. Classification (GTDB taxonomy): domain Bacteria; phylum Bacteroidota; class Bacteroidia; order Cytophagales; family Cyclobacteriaceae; genus ELB16-189. Next base: position 44 of record JANOQK010000110.1, read on the forward strand.
ATGGATCAATTGAAACGTTTGATGCATATGTGAAATAAGTCAGGCAACGATTAATTAGTTTTCCGAATCAAACAAATTACAAATGCTCATTTGGGGCATAACAAGAACCTGAATTGGTTCTGAAAAATAAATCAAAAGCATATAGAAGGTTGTTGTGGCATTTCCCAATGCAGGCATTACTTGCTTCTTACAATTATGACTTAAGGCTAAAAAGAATAATCAAAACCTCGTTTTACCACTCGCAGGAATTGCATTCATAGCATCCCGATTATTTAATTATCTTGACCGAACTTAGGATTTAATAACAACTCATTTGAATATGATAATCTCCAGGCGGAATCAATTCACTGCATTAGCAATTATAAGTATAATATGCTTTTCCTCTTGCCAGGAAAAAAAGTACCGTGATGAGATTTATGAGAAACCTGTTGTCAATCCCAATCCTGAGATAAAAAACCTGACACCCGAAGAAAGCCTTGCGAAGATGTATCTGCCGAAAGGCTATAAGATTGAATTGGTCGCCAGCGAGCCTATGATCAATGAACCGGTCGCCATCGCCTGGGATGGAAATGGGAAAATGTACGTAGCTCAAATGATGACTTACATGCAGGATATAGATGCGAGTAACGAAGATGAGCCGTGGAGCCGAATTTCCATTTTAGAAGATACCGATGAAGATGGCAAGATGGACAAGAGTGTTGTTTTTATTGACAGTATGGTATTGCCTCGTATTATGCTTCCGTTAGATGGTAGAGTTATTGTAGGCGAAACTTATGAGCGCAATCTTTATTCTTACCGTGATACCAATGGTGATGGGAAAGCAGACGAAAAAATTCTTTTGCTGGAAGATACGGTGCGTGATAATCGCAACCTTGAACATCAGGATGCCAACATGATTTGGAGCATTGACAACTGGTTGTATGTTACTAATGGGGCGTTTCGCTACAGGTTTACAAATAATGTGTTTGTGCGAGACACATTACCCGAGCCAGCAGTTGGTCAATGGGGACTTACACAAGACGCCACTGGTCGGTTATTCTTTTCACGTGCGGGTGCCGAGATTCCTGCTATGGGCTTTCAACAGCATCCCGCTTATGGAAGTATGGAGATGGAAGGTAAGTATGATGAATCTTTTCTGGAACCATGGCCTATCGTAGGCACATTAGATGCGCAAGGTGGTCCAAGAAGAATCCGCGAGGGTGATAGTACGCTTAATAAATTCACAGGCGTAGCAGGTCAGGAAATTTTTCTGGGTGATAAGATGCCGCCTGCCAAAGGTGATCTCTTTATCCCTGAACCGGTTGGTAGATTGGTTAGGCGTGCAAAGGTCAATCATGTGGATGGAAAGATTGTGTTAGAAAATCCATACGACAAAACAGAATTTCTCGCTTCTACTGATCCCTTGTTCCGACCTGTTGGTGCTGCAACCGGACCAGATGGATGTTTGTATATCGTGGATATGTATCGCGGTATTATTCAGGAAGGCACCTGGGTGGGTGAAGGAAGTTATTTGCGTGAGGTTGTTAAAAAGAAAGGCTATGATAAGTTTGTTGGAAGAGGAAGAATTTACAGAATCGTTCATGAAGATGTGAAGCCAGGGCCAAAGCCTGACTTGTTAAATAAAACTCCTGTTGAACTATTAACTTATCTCGGTCACGCCAATGGATGGTGGCGCAATACCGCACAAAAGCTAATTGTTTTAAAAGCGGATAGAGCCGTTGTGCCTGATCTGATCGAAATGGTAGAAGGAAATGAATCATGGTTTGCTAAATTGATTCATCCCGATAAGGATTTTGCTTTAGAGCGTTTGCACGCTCTGTGGACATTGGAAGGGCTTGACGCGATTGACAAATCTTTGCTGAACACGGCATTCAAAGACACTGATCCTCGTGTCAGGGTAGGAGCTGTTCGGATCAGCGAAAGATATTTAAAGCAAAGCGATACAGATATTTTGGAAACATTGAAAATGTTGTCGAATGATTCTGACGCTGAAGTATTGCAACAACTCATTCTTTCCTTGCGCATAAACAACGAAGCATCTAAGTTAATTGTAAAATCAATTCTTGATGCTCATGCGGACAACGAAGTGATACAAGTAACCGCATCAGAAAATTTAAACCCTTCTTTCTCTGTCATCCAACAACTGAAAGAAAAGTATAAATTAAATGGGCGAGATGCAGGTGCTCAGATTGTGCGTGGATTTAAAATTTTTAAGGAGTATTGCTCAACGTGTCATGGTGCAGAAGGTAAAGGCATTCATCAATTGGCTCCATCATTGGTAGGGTCTTCCAGAGTGACAGGGGATATGGAAGTGCCTTTAAGGATTCTATTGCATGGCTTAACTGGCCCGGTTGATGGTGTAGAATACAATGGTCCTATGGCATCTGTGGCCAAAGAGAATGATCAATACATTGCCGATGTGCTTACTTATGTAAGAACACACCTCAATGGATCAGAAGGAGTTAGATCCGGCAGTGTAAGGAGCATCCGCGAAAGCACAAAAGACCGCACGAAGTATTGGACATTGAAAGAGTTGGAAGCCGATCAGAGGGTGAGGGAAGCGGAGAGACTTAAGACTGAGAAGCTAAAAGCAGAAAGCTTAAAGCTGAAAGATAAGTAGGTACACGAGATTTTCTCTCCTTCGACTTACTGCTTTCTACTTTATGCTTTGAGCTTTTAGCTGACCGCTTATTGCCCACTGACGACCACGCGTGTAAAGCCTGGGAATCCTTTGAACACAACACCTATATTTTTGTTATCTTCGCCTGACAATCAAACTCAAAAACAATGGCTCTATACAAATTGCAAGTAAACGGCAAAAGCTTTGAGGCCGATGTAGATGCAGACACACCGCTCTTGTGGGTGTTGCGCGACAATCTTGGTCTGGTGGGCACTAAATATGGATGCGGTATCGGTCAATGCGGTGCATGTACCATTCATTTGAATGGCGTTGCCGTACGTTCATGTTCACTGGTCGTATCAGCTATTGGTAACAAGGCGGTTACCACTATTGAAGGATTATCAGCCAATGGCGATCATCCTGTGCAATTGGCATGGGAGGAGATTGATGTGCCGCAGTGTGGTTATTGTCAGGCCGGTCAGATCATGACGGCTTCGGCCTTGCTCAGTAAAAATCCAAAGCCGACATCCGATCAAATCGATACGGCTATGAATGGAAATATTTGCCGGTGCGGAACGTACCATCGCATTCACGAAGCCGTTGCTCTTGCCTCTTCCAAACTTAAATAACCGAAGCCATGTCTATACAAGTAAAAACAAACAGACGGGATTTTATAAGGATTGCAGCTACCGCTGGCGGTGGTCTCTTCTTAGGCTTTCATTTGAATGAATCCGCAGCCTCTTCGTTAAACATAGCAGATGCTCCTTTAGCGGTTCGCGCGGCAGGTGACATTAACTTCAACAACTATCTTTCCATTTCTCCAGACGATGTCATTACGATCTTTTCTCCTAACCCTGAGTTAGGACAAAACATAAAAACTTCTTTTCCCATGATTGTGGCGGAAGAGTTGGATGCTGATTGGAAGAAAGTAAAAGTGGTGCAGGCCAATCTTGATGCAAAGAAATACGAGCGTCAATTAACTGGTGGAAGTGGGGCAGTGCCTCACTCATGGGAGCGCCTTCGCAAAGCAGGGGCTACCGCAAGACAAATGTTAGTGGAAGCAGCTGCCAAACGGTGGAGTGTTCCAACGAGTGAATTAACAACTGATACCGGTTTTGTCTGGCATAAAGGAAGCAACCGCAAATTGACTTATGGGGAGCTTGCTACAGAGGCATCGGCTATTCTAGTGCCAACTGATGTAAAGTTGAAAGACAAAAAAGATTTTAAAATTATCGGTCAGGCGATACACAATGTTGACAACAACGAGATGCTAACAGGCAAGCCGTTGTATGGTCTTGACTTCTATCGTGAAGGAATGTTGTTTGCCATGATACAGCGTCCCAATTCATTTGGGATGAAAGTAAAATCTGTTGATGCTGCCGCAGCGAAGGCTATGCCGGGCATTGTAGATGTAGTAACTTTCAAGAACAACGTGGCCATTGTAGGTAAATCTACCTGGCAAGTGAACAAGGCACGTAAGGCGGTGGTTATTGAATATGAAAAGGAAGGGAACATTGAAAGCACTGCCGATCACGATAAGTTGTTCAAAGACTTATTGGATGCCAAAGAAGGAGCAACGGTAAGACGCAAGGACGGAGACGTGGATGCAGCCTTTAAAGCAGCCGCTAAAGTTATTGTCAGAGAATATCAGTGTCCGTTCTTATCGCATTCACCGATGGAGCCGATGAACTTCTTCGCTCACGTGCGTGAAGATGGAGTTGAGTTGGTGGGGCCTTCCCAAACACCCGAAGCGGGCAGGAGTGAAGTAGCCAAATTATTAAACATTGCACCTGAAAAGATTACGTTGCAGTTAACTCGTCTAGGTGGTGGTTTTGGTCGAAGATTGAAAACGGATTATGTAACCGAAGCAGCTGAGCTATCGAGTCTCATTAAGGCTCCTGTTAAAGTGATCTGGACTCGTGAAGATGATATCACTGGTGGCAGCTATCGTCCTGCGGTGCGCTATCGTTTTGAAGCAGCACTAGATGCAAACAATAACCTGATCGGATATAAACTGCGCGGAGTAGGTATCAATGCTGGCAATCCAACACGCGAAGATAATTTCCCTTCCGGTGCAGTGGATAATTTGCTTATTGATTCTGTTGAACATAAATCACCTATCACAACAGGTGCCTGGCGGGCACCGATTACTAATTTCCTTGCGTTTGCCGAACAAGCCTTTATTGATGAAGTAGCTGATGCAGTCAAGCAAGACCCTATTCAATTCAGACTGGCTTTGTTAGACAAGGCAAAGAAAGCTCCTGTTGGTGCTGTCAAGTATGATATCGATCGTATGAAAGCTGTCATTGAATTGGCGGCAGAGAAATCAGGATGGGGAAAGAAGAAGGATCTTGCACAAGGATTCAGTGTTTACTTCTCACATCGCTCATATGTAGCGCAAGTAGCAGAAGTTGAAACAAAGGGTGGAAAACCTTCTTTGAAAAAGATTTATGCTTGCGCGGATTGCGGAGTAGTGGTGAACTTAAGCGGAGCCAATCAACAAGTAAAAGGTGGAGTAGTGGATGGACTTGGTCATGCGATGTACAGTCAACTCACTTTTAAAGATGGCGCTACCGAACAAAAGAACTTTAACAACTACCGTCTGATACGCATGAAAGAAGTGCCCGAGATTGATGTTCATTTTGTGAACAACGGCATTGACCCGACAGGTTTGGGCGAACCTGCCTTACCACCAACGGGAGGTGCTGTCGCCAATGCTTTTGCCAAAGCAACAGGCAAGCGTTTATATAATCAACCATTTAGCAAGCAGGAGGAGATGAAGGGTGTGAACTTGGGAGAGAAGATGTAAGAAAGTTAGTTGATTGATTTAGTTATGAACGTCAGGTGAGAGCCTGACGTTTATTGTATATAGTGGATGAAAGTCTCCATCCTTAACCAGACTGGAAAATAATGGCCTGTATTTTGCAATCAAAGGGATTGCTAGTACATTTAGTAACACTCAACCCCGAAAACTCATGAAATCATTCTTTGAAGCTACATGGCTTCGTGTCTCACTAGGCACATTATTAATGGCTCTCTTTTTTATTTTTTCCGGACAGGCGCAAACCTACGACACGACAACTTATTTCTACATAATAGTATGGGCCAATCAGGGAAGTCCCTGGCTTTTGTAAAAAAGGATTCCAGCATAACCCTAAAACCAACCGTGGCGGATGCGCCCTCCCAACTTTGGAAATGGGAAACAGTAAAAATAGAAGGTGTCAGCGGCCGTTACAGAATCGTGAATAAGCAATTGGGCAATGAGCTTTATCTATCTGCGGACAAAGTTGGCGATGATTTTATGGTGACCTTCTATCCTAAAAAGGAAGCAACTGGCCAGCTCTTGAATGTAGAAAACTTTGAAGGTAACTCACGTATAATCACGATGTGGAGTAATAAATGCCTTCAGGTAACTAATAACGGTGGATTGGAGTGTCGCGAAAAAACGGATTCACCTGCCTTCATGGCGGATCAGCTGTGGAAATTGAAATCCCAAAAAGCCGAAACGCCTGCAGTTGGCAAGCCAGTGCAAGTAGCCCCTGCCGCGGTTAGAAATCCACCCGTAACTAATGGCGCGGTAGTTTCGCCTGCTAAAAAAGAGTTGGACACCGCTGCCGTCTATCGGATTACCACAACGGAAATGCCTGAAAAATCTATTGGAATTGAAACCGATGGAACTATTGAACAAGCTGTGTTAGAACCCGCCATTAATCATCCTTTGCAAGAGTGGCAACTATCACTTAATGCAAACGGTTTTTATCACCTTAGAAATCAATATTATAAGTCCAAATCATTGGAAGTCAATAGTAATGGATTGATTATCGTTAGCACCACCAAAGACAGTAAAGAGCAATTGTGGAAAATAGAGCTGACCCATGAAGGCGCTTACCAAATTTCTTCGGTTTGGCTGGGGAGTGGCAGGTCGCTTGACTTTGTTGAGGATGGAGAGGAAAAGAACGCGATGAGACTAAGTGATGTCAATAGTACGATATGGACGTTCATTGCAAAACCGACTGTACAAACTGTTGCGCCTAAGACTGAAACGAAGCCAGTGGTAATAAGTAACAACAAGAACAAACTATTGGCAGGTGAACAATTGAAGGAAAACGCAAAACTGATTTCAGCCAATGGCGAGTACTCGCTTGTTCAGCAAACGGATGGAAATCTTGTAATTTATAACACCCAGAAGAAAGCGATGTGGGCATCGGGTATGGATGGGAAAAACGTGAAGCGCTGCATGATGCAAAAGGACGGCAATCTGGCACAACATCCAGGTGGGTATGATTTGATAACGTGGTCTACTAATACAAAAGGAAATGCTGGCGCCTATGCTATGTTACTGGATGATGG
>JANOQK010000111.1:0-39753 GCA_031414855.1 Bacteroidia bacterium
GAAGCAGTCTGAAGATCGACTCATTCCCGGAACACTAAATGTGGCCAATGCAATTCCTACGGTAGTTCAGGCCATTATTTTTATTCAGATTGTGGAAGTAGAACCACTCACTTTAATATTGATGCTCGTAGCAGCTGGTGCTGGAGCGGTTTTGGGCGCTGGAATTGTTTCCAAGTTTTCAGAAGGCAGAATCCGATTAGTCATGGGTATTGCCTTATTCATCACAGTAGGATTTATGGTAGCAACAAAATTAAATTGGATGGAAGGTGGTGGAGAGGCTATCGGGCTTGAAGGAGGTAAACTGGTAGTGGCAGTAGTTGTCAATTTTATTTTGGGTGCATTAATGACTGCGGGCATCGGGCTTTATGCACCATGTATGGCATTGGTATTTGCATTAGGCATGTCACCCGCTGTAGCTTTTCCTATCATGATGGGCTCTTGTGCCGTGTTGATGCCGATGGCCTCATTGAAATTTATTAAGGAAGGATTTTACAACCGCAGAGCTTCTTTGGCCATTACAATAACTGGCGCACTGGCTGTTCTTATTGCAGCATTTTTTGTCAAATCATTACCGATGGATATGCTAAGATGGGTGGTGATTGGTGTTATCCTGTATACGTCAGCCATTATGCTACGGGCGGCACTTGGTTCTGGCAGGTGAGGGAATCTTTAGTGAAGCCACACAAGGATAACCTTTTGTTATCTTGAGTCTGTCGAGGAGAGAATTACTATCTTTACAATAATGATTAATAAACCGGCTCCCGTATTTAACAAACGGATTTTCTGGGATGTGGCATTTGAAAATATCGACTATGAAGCTAAGGCCAATTTCGTGATTGAACGCGTATTTGAACGAGGGGATGTTGAGGATATTCGCAACTGTCGCAGGTATTATGGCGATGAGAAGGTCAGCGAAGCTTTATTGAACGCTAAATTTTTGCCTGAAACAAGAATATATTTGGCAAGTGCTGTGATTGACCGACCATTAAGAGATTTCAGATGCTACATCTTAAGACAGTTGAACCCCGCACTTTTTCCGTATTGAAACAATTAATGGAATTGTCCGAACTGAAGGACTTCTATTTGGTAGGTGGTACGGCATTATCGCTTTTATACGGTCATCGAAAGTCTGTTGATCTGGATTTATTTTCCAGTAAAGCATTTGAGAATACTAACATAGTTGAGACACTTAAGGATAAATTCCTTGATAAATTTATCATGGAAGAAAAGCCACAGCAATTTGGAATTTTCTGCTATTTGGATGACGTGAAAATTGATTTGGTCAGGCATCCGCATCCATTGATAAGGCCTGAGAAAAACTTGGATGGTATTAGGATGTTTTCAATTGAAGATATTATAGCCATGAAAGTGCAGGCGGTATTGGGCAGAGGAAGGAAGAAAGATTTTTGGGACATTGCAGAACTTCTTAACCACTATACAGTAAGCGATTTTATCCAACTCCACAAGGAGAAGTATGGTACTCAAAATCTCATGATAACTGTTCCTCAAGCCATTACTTATTTTGCGGATGCTGAAGAGAGCGAAGACCCAATCAGCTTGAAAAATCAAACCTGGGAAAATGTTCGTCAAGTTATAAATGCAAAAGTGCGAGAGTATCTTAGATAAGAATCTTTAAATGCCTCTGCGGAGTGAGGGTATCTCTTTTTTACTCCTCATAAAACTCCCGGATCGATCCTAAGTAACTCTCCATCCAGCCTTCTTTTATATCCTCAAAGTCTTTATCTGGAATATTCGTGTGTTTCAGTTCAACTGAAGTTCCATCCTGATGAGGGTGCAGAATGATCGTCACAATAGACTCTTCCGGTTGATCTCCAAAATACCATTGCTGAACTATTTTCTTCCCTTCCACGAATTCCAGGTTCTTTCCCACTATGCTACCATCCCATAACGAAAACTCACTACCTGTCTCCGTGGACATCTGCGCTTCTTCGCCCGACCACAGATGGATGGTAATAGGGTTTGTTAAGGCCAGGTAAACATCTTCTGGTGGAGCTGGAATTATAAAATACTTTTTGAAGTCTTTCATGTAGAAGGATAAGTTGTAAAATTAGCGATATTACGTTTACGAAGATTAAGTTAATTTTGACAGATGACAAAAACAACTCTCGATAAACTCCTTGGCATTGATTATCCAATAATCATAGCACCCATGTTTCTGATTTCCAATACCAAAATGATAAAAGCAGCTTTGGAAAATGGAGTGAGTGCTGCTTTCCCAGCATTGAATTACAGGACAGACCAGGAATTGCGGGCAGCCATCAACGAGATTAAATCATTTTCATCCAAACCATTTGGCGTGAATTTGATTGTTAATAAATCCAATCCAAAGTATAAGGGGCAACTGGAGACATTGTTGGAACTCAAAGTCCCATATATCATTACTTCTTTAGGTAGTCCAAAAGAAGTAATTGAAAAATGTAAACCTCTAGGCATAAAAGTGTTTTGTGATGTGGTGGATCTGGCGTATGCTAAAAAAGTAGAAGAACTTGGTGCTGATGGAATCATCGCAGTCAACTCCAGAGCTGGCGGTCATGCAGGAAATATCGATCCTCATTCGCTTGTTACATTATTAAGTCAGAATTGCAACATCCCCGTTATTTCAGCTGGAGGAATTGCCGAAGGAAAAGATATTAAACAAGTAATGGAGTGGGGAGCTGCAGGTGTATCAGTTGGTACCATCTTCATCGCGTGTGAGGAAGCTGATATTTCTCCGGAATATAAACAAGCCATGGTGGACTATGGTGAAAAAGACATTGTGCGAACCAATAAACTTTCAGGCTCTCCATTAACAGTAATCAATACACCTTATGTGCAGCAACTCGGAACCAAGGCAAATTTTCTTGAGTGGATATTAAATAATAATAAAACGCTGAAGAAGTATGCTAAAATGATAATCGCTTTTCGTGGAATGAAAGCTGTGGAGAAAGCTGCCTTTGGCGCCACGTATAAATCAGTTTGGTGCGCTGGCCCTGCAATTGAGCATGTGAAAGGAATTCTGCCTATAGGGGAGATTGTTAAGACGCTGACGAAGGAATACGATCAATCAAAAAGCTAAAAAGAGAAGCTACAGGCTTCTAGCTTCTAGCTTTAAGTTAGTACAAATTGCTAGCCGCCAGAAGCTAGCAGCTAGCATTATGGACTTAAATCGCTTCAAAGACATTTCAAAAAATAAGTCTGCAGAGAATAAGAAATTTCTTGCTGGACTCAAGAGGAAAGATCCGCGCAAGGTAGATGACGCTTTTCATGCGGTGCATGAAGAAGTCTTTGAAGAAATTGATTGTCTGGAATGTGCCAACTGCTGTAAAACGACTAGTCCTATCTTTTATCAAACCGATATTGAGCGAGTGGCCAAATCAATCAGGATGAAGCCAGGTGATTTTATAGAAAAATACCTGAGAATAGATGAAGACAAGGATTATGTATTAAAATCTTCGCCTTGTCCTTTCCTGGATGCTGAAAATTATTGCTCTGTTTACGAAGATCGGCCCAAGGCTTGCCGCGAATATCCGCACACGAACCGAAAAAAAATGGTTCAAATAATGGAACTTACCCACAAGAATACGTTGGTCTGTCCGGCTGTGTTTGAAATGGTGGAACGCTTGAAAAAAATATAATCTATTTGAATTAAAAGAAATTAGCCAACGATTTTCATCATTGGCTAATCTTCAAATCGACTAATCGTTTAATTTTTTTATGCAACCTGGGCTTCCAACTTCGAAGAAAGGACCGACTTAGGCACTGCTCCGATTTGTTTGTCCACTACCTGGCCATTCTTAAATACAAGAAGGGTAGGGATTGAGCGCACACCGAAACGTGCAGTCACTTGAGGGTTTTCATCCACATTTAATTTTGCAATCACGGCTTTGCCTTCATAATCAGCGGCTAGTTCTTCAACCAAAGGTCCGATCATTTTGCAAGGGCCACACCATTCTGCCCAAAAATCAACTAAGACTGGTTTATCGCTTTTAAGGGTTTCGTCAAAATTTGCATCCGTAAGTTCTAAGGTCTTTCCCATGTTATTTATTTTGTTTTTAAGATTCTTGTAAGTCCAACACAAAGGTAGAGGAAATTGTTCCAACTTCTGAAATAAGTCCCGAAGTTGGCTTAGCTGTTTGTTCTGTTAACCAGCGTACTTCCAATTTATCTGTTACCACCCCGACTTCGACCAGTTTTTTTAACTCTTTTATGAAAGTATTGCTTGGTTTTATTTGGCTCGATCGGGCCAGAAGTTCAGTTTGAATTCCTTCAAAATCATCTTTCAGGTACATTCTCAAAGCTGCCTTACCGGAATTCTTCTTGCAAAGCTTTTCAAGAGAAGTAATAAAGTCTTCCGTTACCAATTCCACCGGAAAGCGGAGTGCTAAGCCTTGAACGCGTTTGGTTGCTAATTCATTTAATAAATCAATGTTCCTGATCTTGAATTCAAGGTTTTGCTCGCCCCAGCTTTTCTTCAGTATGTTTCCTTCTATAAATAGAAAAAGTCCGGGCATTAGAAATGATTTATACTTTAAATAATCGTCACTCCACAACATGAACTCGCCTTTGCCATTATAATCTTCCAGAATAAGTTTACCGAATGGTCTGCCTGTTTTAGTCATTCGATGTTCCACTGAAGCCACGATGCCACCAACCTTACATTCTTTTCCCTCTTTTCCTTCCAACTCGGTTAGGGAGTTGACAGGGGTATTGCAAAAAGTATCAATCTCGAATTTGAAATTATCTAAGGGATGGCCAGAGATGTAAACACCCACCACTTCTTTTTCAAAATGAAGTTTTTCAATTTCACTAAAAGGCTCAATCGGATCAATTTTAGGTGGAGGCATAGCCGTTCCTGTAGCCTCACCGAATAAACTCGCCTGAGCACTTTGTGATTCCTGTTGCATTTTGCTGGAATAACGAATTACTTTTTCGGTGAGGGAAACATCACCTTCTTTAGCTGCAATGTATTGCCTACGGTGATATTCAGTGAAACAATCAAATGCACCAGAAAGGGCGAGGCATTCAAATGTTTTTTTATTGACTGCCCGTTGACTAAATCGTTTTGCGAATTCAAAAATATCTTTGAACGGTCCATGCGCATCCCGTTCCAGAATAATACTTTCAACCGCTGCGTCTCCGGCACCTTTAATTGCACCTAATCCAAAACGGATCTGGCCATTTTTATTTACCTCAAAGAATACTCCAGATTCATTCACATGAGGTCCAAGCACTTCAATACCTTGTTTGCGACAGTCTTCAATAAAATACGTAACGTTATCCAAATTGCTTTGCGAATGCGTTAACACAGCCGCCATATAATCAGCCGGATAGTTAGCTTTCAAGTAAGCTGTATGATACGCGACAAGGGAATAACACGTAGAGTGTGATTTGTTAAACGCATATTGTGCGAATGCTTCCCAGTCTTTCCAGACTTTCTCGGCAATTCGTTCATCATGATTGTTCTTCTTACAACCGGCAATGAACTTATCCTTCATTTTGTCGAGCACATCCTTCTGCTTCTTACCCATCGCCTTACGCAACACATCGGCATCACCTTTGGAAAAATTGGCTAGTTTCTGTGAAAGCAACATCACCTGCTCCTGATAAACGGTGATACCATAGGTGTCTTTCAAATATTCCTCCATTTCCGGTAAGTCGTATTTGATTTGCTCACGGCCATGCTTACGCGCAATGAAGTTGGGAATGTATTCCATGGGACCTGGCCGATACAAGGCATTCATGGCAATTAAGTCTTCAAACTTATCCGGTTTCAAGCCACGCAGATAATTTTGCATACCATCCGATTCAAATTGGAAGGTACCAGTTGTATCTCCGCGCTGATAAAGCTGATACGTTTTTAAATCATCCAATGGAATCTTGTCAATATCAATTTCGATTCCTTTTCTTTTCTTAATATTTCTAAGAGATGTCTTTATAATGGTGAGCGTTGTCAGTCCAAGAAAGTCCATCTTCAACATGCCCGCGCTTTCTACCACGCTGTTATCAAATTGTGTGACAAGCATGTTGGAATCTTTCGCGGTAGAAACAGGAACGAACTTGGTCAGATCATCGGGTGTAATAATGACACCACAAGCGTGAGTTCCAGTATTTCTTAGAGAGCCTTCGAGAACGACCGCTTGCTTCAATACATCTGCTCTCTTATCTGAACCTTTTCGAATGTCGCTTAGCTCTTTATTTTCTTCAAATGCTTTTTCCAGGGTGGTGCCGGGTCGTTCTGGAATCATCTTGGCAAGAATGTTTGATTCGTTGAGGGGAAGTTCCATCACACGCGCGCAATCACGAATAGAGGATTTGGCTGCCATGGTGCCATAGGTGATAATTTGTGCTACCTGATTGTGACCGTATTTTTCAATCACATATTTTAACACCTTGTCACGGCCTTCATCATCGAAGTCAATATCAATATCGGGAAGTGATACACGATCAGGATTCAAGAAACGTTCGAATAGTAAATCATAAGCGATTGGGTCAACATTGGTGATACCTACACAGAAGGCAACAGCAGAGCCTGCGGCTGAACCACGACCGGGTCCAACCGATACACCCATCTCTCTTGCTTTTGAAGTAAAGTCTTGGACAATTAAGAAGTAGCCGGGATAACCCGTCTTTTTAATGGTCTCTAACTCAAAATCAATTCGCTCTTTTATTTCCGGTGTCAGTTCAGGGTATCTTCTCTTCGCTCCTTCGTACGTCAAGTACTTTAAATAGTCGTCTTCGGTAGTATACTCCTTCGGGATAATAAACTTAGGTAGTAATACATCGCGCTTCAGTTGATACGTCTCTACTTTATCCACAATCTCGCTGATGGTTTCAATCGCCTCGGGTAAATCCTGGAAGAGCGATTTCATTTCATCTTGCGACTTGAAATAGAATTGATTGTTTGGCAATCCGAATCGAGTGCCCCGTCCAGAGCCTATCGGAGTAGATTGAAATTCGCCTTCTTTTATGCAAAGCAAAACATCATGTGCGTTTGATTCTTCTTTCTCCAAGTAGTAGCATTCGTTGGCTGCGAAATACTTTACATTATATTTCTCCGCAAACTTCAACAAGGTATCGTTCACCCGATCTTCTTCGCGCATGTCATGCCGATTCAGTTCGATTTAGAAATCTTCACCAAATAGGTTGTGCCACCACTTAAAGGCTTCTTCCGCCTGTTTTTCCCCTACGTGCAATATGAGGTAGGAAACCTCACTATTCAATCCGCCTGTTGTTGCGATAACTCCTTCTTTATATTGAGTGACCAACTCTTTATCTACGCGAGGATGAATTCCGTAAAGGCCTTCAATAAACCCAATTGAACTTAGCTTGGCCAGATTTTGATAACCTACTTTGTTCTTCGCCAATAAAACCTGATTGTATCGCTTGTCTGGATTGTCTTTTGTGAATTTTAGTTTTTTTCGCTCTTCAGAAATATAAAACTCACAGCCTACGATTGGTTTGATCTCATGCTTCAACGCCTCACTTACAAATTTGAAGGCACCATACATATTGCCAAAGTCGGTCATGGCTATGGCTTTCATGTTTTGTGCTTTTGCTTTCGCGATCAGTTCGGCTACATCGGGCACGGCTTGCAGAACCGAGTACTGTGAGTGAACATGAAGATGATAAAAGGGTTTGTCCGAAAGAACTTCTGCACCTCCAGTTTCTTTGCCGTACTTCCTGGTATCTTTTTCACGTTTAGAAGAATTGCCTGCTTCAAGATTCGGTTCTTCGTATTCAATTTCCTCAACTGGTGTGGAGTCAAAAGGATTGACGACCTTTTTGCTAACCAAACCAAAGAACGACCGGGCGGTTGCGGCTACATCATAAGATGCATCGTGAGCATCAACAAAGCTTTCCCCAAAAAGTATTTCGTGTAATTCGGTTAACCGTGGCATTTTCAATTTGCCACCTATGCCACCTTTCAATTGACAAAATTCTGTTGACGCTAAACCTGTGTCTACCTTTTCAAGCGATAGAAACTTTTCGGTTTCCAGCGACTCGCGGATTAATTCGGCACCGATAATATTAATATCGAATTCAATATTATGCCCAACTAGTACCCTTGTATTTTCTAAGTCCCGGACGAAAATATCTAATACTTTTTTTAGGTCGTGACCTTCCTCAATTGCTCGCTTGGTTGAAATACCATGTACCTGTTCTGCTTTAAATGGGATATCAAAACCATTTGGCTTTACAATATAACAGTGCTGAGAAATCAGTTTGCCTTTTCCATCATGAAGTTGCCATGCGATTTGCACCAATCGCGGCCAATTGTCAAGGTCGGTGATGGGCGCAGTTTTATTTCGCGGAATACCTGTGGTTTCCGTATCGAATATCAAATACATGTAAAAAAGTGATCAGTGGTTGAGGTGTAAAAGTAGAAGTATTGAATCACTGAGCAAATAGGCTTTTCTGATGCGGAATTCCATCCCAAATCGGGATTTATGTCCAAAAAATGGAGGTTTAAACATGTATATATTACTGTAAAGCCATGATTTGTAATAACATATAGAATGGGTTCGAGCTTTGGATAATACGGGTAAGCTTATAAAGCTTTCTAAAAATCCTTATGAAAAAGATGTCTGAAAAAGTAGTGAACTTCGTAAAGAGAGAGTGGTTTCTACTGATTATGGTTTCTGCGATCACCCTGATCATTGTTCTGTTTGAATTGCTCTGATCGAGCTACTTCAACTTCCCCTTTTTTATTCCTTATTTAGAACCTTTTAAAATTATCTACCTCCTTTAACAGGTGCTTAAGGTAGTGTTTTGTTTAAGAAAACAATTCACTGCTTTAGGCCCGGTGAATTGTTTGGTAAAGCTTTGCGAACTATTTTTGACTCTGTTGTAAAACACGCAAAACCTTACTATGAAATGGTTTCTTGATCTGCTTTCAAGTACGCTTGGAAGAAAAGTTTTAATGGCCCTCAGCGGTCTTTTCCTTATCCTCTTTTTGGCAGTTCACCTGGCCGGTAATCTTCAGCTTCTTAAACATGACGGTGGAGAGGCATTTAATGTCTATGCCAAATTCATGACCTCTAATCCGGTAATCAAAACGATTTCCTACGGAAACTATTTTCTGATTTTATTACACATAGTTGTTGCTCTCGGCCTTACCATCAAGAATCGTTCAGCAAGAGGAAGTCAGGGGTATGCCGTGACGAGCGGAAAGTCTTCTGCTTGGGCTTCGCGCAACATGGGAATATTAGGCACTATCATCCTGATATTCTTGGTTATCCACATGAAAGATTTTTGGGCTCAGATGCACTGGGGAGGTATACCCACAGCAACTTATGATGGGGTTGAAATAAAAGACTTGTATAAAGTAGTCGCATTAGCTTTTCAGCAAGGTTGGTATGTTTCTCTTTATGTGGTGTGTATGATCATCCTGGCTTTTCACCTTTGGCATGGCTTCACAAGCGCTTTTCAAACACTAGGAGTAAACCATATGAAGTACAACGCTGTTATTAACTTCGTTGGAAAAGCTTTCGCAATCATAGTTCCTGCTCTGTTTGCATTGATTCCCATCATGATGTTTTTCAATTAAGAACCGAATAGACCTTACTTAGTTATGAAGCTCGACTCAAAAATTCCGGAAGGACCCCTAGCAGAGAAATGGACGAAGCATAAATTCAACTTGAAGCTGGTTAATCCAGCCAATAAACGAAAGTATGATGTAATTGTAGTAGGCACGGGCTTGGCTGGTGCCTCAGCTGCAGCTTCATTAGGCGAACTTGGATACAATGTTAAGGCGTTTTGTTTTCAGGATAGCCCCCGTAGAGCGCACAGTATTGCCGCACAGGGTGGTATTAATGCAGCCAAAAATTATCAAAATGATGGCGACAGTGTATTCCGCCTTTTTTATGATACGATTAAGGGTGGCGATTACCGGGCTCGCGAAGGAAATGTTCATCGGTTGGCAGAAACCAGTGTAGATATTATTGATCAGTGCGTTGCTCAAGGAGTGCCTTTTGCACGCGAGTATGGTGGATCGTTGGCGAATCGTTCCTTTGGTGGAGCGCAAGTTTCCAGAACTTTTTATGCCCGCGGTCAAACAGGGCAGCAATTGTTGCTTGGGGCATATAGTGCACTTAACCGTCAGATTGCCAATGGAAAAGTGAAGATGTACACCCGTAGCGAAATGCTAGACTTGGTTGTCGTGGATGGAAAAGCAAGAGGCATTATCACACGAGATCTGATCTCAGGAAAAGTAGAAGCGCACAGTGCTCACATTGTGCTCCTGTGTACTGGCGGATACAGCAATGTTTTTTTCTTATCTACCAGTGCCAAAGGAAGCAATGCAACAGCGATATGGCGGGCGCATAAAAAAGGAGCCTTTTTTGGTAACCCTTGCTTTACTCAAATTCACCCAACATGTATCCCCGTTTCAGGAGATCACCAATCCAAACTTACGCTGATGTCTGAGTCATTGCGAAATGATGGACGTGTTTGGGTGCCTAAAAAAGCAATGCCTGGACTTAAGTCGGCCGATGCTGTTAATCTTCCAGAATCTGAACGCGATTACTTCCTGGAGCGTAAGTATCCTTCTTTTGGAAACCTTGTTCCGCGCGATGTGGCTTCAAGAAATGCAAAGCAGATGTGTGATGAGGGAAGGGGAGTTGGTTCTGGCTTAGCTGTGTTCCTGGATTTCACAGATGCGATCAAGCGAGTAGGAGAGCCGGCAATTCGTGCGAAGTATGGAAACCTGTTTGATATGTATCAGCAGATTACAGGAGATAATCCTTACAAAGGTCCGATGATGATTTATCCCGCTGTTCACTATACAATGGGTGGCTTATGGGTCGATTATAACCTAATGACAACCATTCCGGGTTTATATGCATTAGGTGAATGTAATTTCTCTGATCATGGAGCCAACCGTTTGGGGGCTTCTGCCTTAATGCAAGGTTTAGCAGATGGTTATTTTGTAATTCCATATACAGTTGGCGACTACCTGGCAACTATTGGATGGGATGATAAAGTAGGAACGGATCATCCTGCCTTCAAGGAAGCTATGGATGTTGTAAATGAACGCGTTAATAAACTGCTCAACATCAAAGGAACAAAAACCGTGGACGAATTCCATCGGCAATTGGGCCTTACAATGTGGGAGTATTGCGGAATGTCGCGCAGTGAAGAAGGACTTAAAAAAGCGAAGAAGATCATACAGGATATTAAGAAGGAATTTTGGACCAATGTTAATGTGTTAGGTGGATCGACTGAATTGAATCAGGAGTTGGAAAAAGCAGGTCGTGTTGCTGACTACATCGAATTGGGAGAATTAATGGTAGATGATGCTCTGGCTCGCACAGAATCTTGTGGAGGTCACTTTCGAGTAGAGTCTCAAACTCCAGAAGGAGAAGCGTTGCGCAAGGACGATGATTTTGCATTCGTTTCGGCTTGGGAATTCAAAGGTGAAAATCAACCGGAAGCCCTGAACAAAGAAGAACTAAGATTTGAGAATGTGAAATTAACACAGAGAAGCTATAAATAGTTAATCGTTAATAGCTAATAGTTAATCGGGAGTTCGATTAACATTAAAACATACGATTAACGGATAACGATTAACAATTAACGGCATATGAAGATTACGTTAAAAGTCTGGAGACAAAAGAACAAAGACAGCAAAGGCGGCTTCAAGACCTATCAGCATGATCATGTTTCAGCTGATATGTCATTTCTGGAGATGTTGGATGTGCTGAATGAATCATTGGTAAAAAAAGCCGAGGAGCCTATCGCTTTTGATCATGATTGCCGCGAAGGAATTTGTGGCATGTGCAGCCTTTATATAAACGGACATCCACACGGTCCATTACAAACAACAACCTGCCAATTGCACATGCGTTCGTTTAAGGATGGTGAGACCATTACCATTGAGCCTTGGAGAGCAAGTGCATTTAAGGTGATTAAAGATTTAGTGGTAGATCGTTCCGCCTTTGAGCGCATTCAACAAGCAGGTGGCTATGTTTCCGTCAATACTGGGGGTGTTCCCGATGCCAATGCCATTCTGATTCCTAAGAAAATCGCAGATGAGGCTATGGATGCCGCTGCCTGTATTGGGTGTGGTGCGTGCGTGGCCGCTTGTAAAAATGCTTCAGCTATGTTGTTCGTAAGTGCTAAAGTGTCCCAATTTGCTTTGTTACCTCAAGGGAAACCTGAGCGCAAGGAACGCGTTGAGAAAATGGTGGCTCAAATGGATTCGGAAGGCTTTGGAGCTTGCACGAATACAGGCGCATGTGAAGCGGAGTGTCCTAAGGGAATTAGCCTTACCAACATTGCCAGAATGAATCGCGAATATTTTGGAGCAATGTTAACCTCTTATGAGGTGCAGGTGAAAGGTGGAGATTAATTGATCAACTTATACTAAGTATTAAAAACCCGGTTCTGCCGGGTTTTTTGCTTTCTGGTCGCGCATTCCTGATGGCTTCAAAATGGGGAACAGGTATGTCATCTTCGGGAGGCAAGTTGTGCAAAAAAAAGTTGAGTACCTCACTGAAGCGGAGGAACACCGCAGTCAGGCGGGCGAGCTGTGCAACTGAAAATATTTGCTCCTCATTAAAGTGCGACAAGCACCGCAGCAAAGCGGGCGAGTCGTGATACAGAAAAAAATTGAACCTCACCGACAGAGTTGAGTACTGCACCAAGAAAAGCTAGCCGTGGAGCTAATGCAGTGAGCACCGCACCAAAGAGCTACAAGTACCGCAGCAAGGCGGGCGAGGCGTGATGCAGAAAGGAATTACACCTCACAAAGGGAGTTTGTATGGCAGCAAAAAAAAATTCAACCTCAACAAAGTGCGGTAGGTAGCTGAATAGAAAAAGTGATGCTCGTTACAAAAAAATGGCGTGGTGCTACGGCTAACTGGTCTGATGTATAGAATGCCTAAAGTTGAGCAAAGGGCCCTGGCACGATAGCCTCAAAAAGTTGGTTACTCACTCTTGCAAACCGAAACCCCAACGCGTCCTACTGCTACATTTTTGGATACAGCAGTCCCAATATTTCCCGCGGCAAGAATGATGTCTCTTTCAGCACCCGTATCTGAAAGGTGGATTTTTATACAGGCTTCAAGTTTGATCAAATCAGCATAAGAAATGCTTGTTTCATCGGCCAGCTTATCAATTCGCGTTTCACTTTTTCCAGTCGAGCCAACTACAGGACTTAACAAAGCGGCAACATCAGCGCCACTGATAGGTAAGTCTCCCAGATGCAAGTGCACCGGGTGGTTTACTATCCCATCTGTTCCAGTGAGTTCAACTAAAACGGTGGCAGTTCCATCCTTTCGTTCTTTTAAAGTTACCGTCCCATTTACCTCATAAGCCGAGCTTTTTTGAAGCGCATAGGTCGTTTCATCTCCTGTAAACTCTGATACCTGCACATTATCCTGGCAGGCAATGGCAAAAAAAACTATCCCCAAAATCCCAACAACATTCTTCATAACCCGTTATTTATACATTAAATTAAAAAAATGAATGGACACATCCTCTCACACCTGCTTTAAGCAGATTTGCTAGTACACCTTCTGGCCAAACTCTCATGAAATATTCGATGAGTTTTCACAAGATTGTTGCATTTTTGGCATAGAAGTAGCTTTACCTTAAACGGTTAAATAATTGAATTATTCTGTGAAGCATTTACTGATTCTGGCACTGCTCGTAACGGGTTGCAGCCCTTCCCTTACCAATACAGGTCTGAAGACAGACTTGCAGAATACTAAGCCGGCCTGGCTTAGTGCCAAACCTGTCCAACCCAGTTATTATGTTGGAATTGGTCACAGTAACAAAGATGGCCTCAATAATTACATCCAATCTGCGAAGCAAAGCGCACTGGAGGATATGGTCTCTGAAATAAAAGTTAATATTTCATCTACGTCTGTCTTGAGCCAGATCGATGCTAATAAGGAATTTCAGGAAAAATACGAGCAGATTATTAACACCACTACAGCCGATGAGATTGAAGAATATGAGCAGGTTGAGGCGTGGCAAGATGAAAGAAACTATTGGGTCTACTATCGTTTATCGAAGCAACGATATAAAGAAATCAAAGAGGAGCAAAAGAGAAATGCTGTAACGTTGGCTCTTGATTTTTTCACGAAAGCAAAACAATCGGAAAGGGCTGGCGAGAATGTTCAGGCGCTGGGATTTTATTTTCAGGGATTCCGATCTATTGAAAAATACCTGGCAGAACCCATCCGGTTGGATTTTGAGGGAAAAGAGATATTGTTAACCAATGAGATCTACGCCAACATTCAGCAGCTGTTAGACAGGATGCAGTTGAGTGCAGAGCCGTCTGAAATTGCTGTCAATCGTAGGATAGCAGAAAGCGGTCAAACCGTTATTGTAAAAGCATTTTACAAGGATGGAAAAAAGGCCATCGCAGATTTGCCGTTAAGTGCTGTCTTTGAAAAAGGGTCAGGAGATGTTTACCCGAACTATAAAACGGATGCGAGTGGTCAATCTAAAATGTTGATTACAAAAATCAGTTCACGGGATTTAGAACAAACCGTAGCTGTTAAAGTAAATCTTCTAAGTTTTGCAGGTGAAAACCCTTCTGATATTTATAAACTGATTGCCCAGAAATCGGTTGTTCCAAAAGTAAATATTCTTTTGAAGGTACAACGACCCTTAGTGTATGTAACAGGTGTTGAAAGAAGCCTGGGTAATAACAGGAGTAACCTTCAAATCTCTAATAAATTGAAAAACTTCCTGACCAACTCCGGATTTGAACTTACTGACGCAAAGGAAAAGGCCGAACTATGGGTAGATGTCAACTCCGATTCTGAAAAAGGAGCTGTTTCAGGAAGCATTTACATTTCATACGTCACCTCAGTAATTAAGGTAGTAAGCTTAAAGGATAATAAAGAAATCTATGCTACCACCCTGGATCGGGTAAAGGGGTATAGTCTTGATTTCGAACGTGCAAGCCAGGAAGCTTACAATAAGTCGCTAGAAACCCTTGAAAAGGAGAAGATGCCTGAAATTTTAAACTCTATTTTACAATAAAATTTTAAAATCCCTTGAAAAATCAAACTTTTGCAATCAAAATAAACCTTGTTACGGTTGGCCTTATAATTGCATTAGTTAAATTGCTTAACCAAATAGCCCAATGAATATGAAAAAGTTAATGAATGTATCGTTTGTAGTAATGATGGCCGCTGTTGTTTTAATAAGCGGTTGCAAGAGCAAAGAGAAAGCTCCAAGTGGTGAAAAAGAAGTAATCGTTCCTTGCTCCGGTCCTGATTATTTTACTACCTCAAAATTCTTCCGCGCCAATTCACTTGGTGAAAGCCAGGATCAAGCGACATCTAAGAAAAAAGCGTTGACCAATGCGCGCAATGAACTGGCGCAAGCCATCAACACTACCGTAAAAACGG
Source organism: Bacteroidia bacterium (assembly GCA_031414855.1). Classification (GTDB taxonomy): domain Bacteria; phylum Bacteroidota; class Bacteroidia; order Cytophagales; family Cyclobacteriaceae; genus ELB16-189. The sequence goes on from JANOQK010000111.1 coordinate 15,369, forward strand.
TGACTGATAACTATGTTAATTCACGCGAAATGAATAACAAGGAAGAGGTCGAAGAACGCTTTGAAAGTTTGAACAGAGAAGTAGTTGATCAGACTCTTTCAGGTGTGAAGACCCTTTGTGAAAAATTGATGAAGACCGAACAAGGTACTTACAAGACCTATGTAGCTCTCGAACTTTCTGCTGATGAGTTGGTAGCGAAATACAATGAACGTCTTTCAACTGATGAGCGTCTTAAGATCGATTACGATTATGAGAAGTTCAAAGACACTTTTAACAAGGAAATGGAGAAAATGGGTAAAAACTAATTTCTTCAAATCTTCAAATGGAAATCTCGGTCAATTGATCGGGATTTTTTATTTTTAAACATGGCTGGTTATTCAGGCACCCCTTTGTTGAAGAAGTTAGGAATCAAACCTGATTTCAGAATTATCTTGAAGAATGAGCCATCTCTCTATCTGGATTGGCTCAGTCCACTTCCGGTAGGTGTTACAATCCTGAGGAAGTCATCTGAAGACGATGTTGATTTTGTCCACCTGTTTGTTTTGAAAAGAGACGACTTTGAAAAAGACTTCAAGGTTTTTAAGAAAAATCTTATGAAAGACGGCATGATGTGGATATCATGGCCAAAAAGATCCTCGAAAGTGCAAACTGATCTGGACGAAAATCTCATTCGTGAGTATGGCCTTTCAAATGGGCTGGTGGACGTGAAAGTATGTGCGGTAGATGAAGTTTGGTCTGGTTTGAAATTCGTATATCGAATCAAGGATCGTTAGAAGTCCAATATCTTGCTAGGATACTCCTTAGCGCGCGTTTGCAACGCGTGCTAAACTTGTTGTAAACCCTCGCTAACAAATTGATGGAACCGGTTCCTAAAGAAGTAGTTCACAAATCCTTAAAAACACTAAGTTTGCTTTCTCTTTATTATTACCATTGACTTAATTTCATGATCACCCCGGACGATCATAACCCTATTTTCAAAATAGCCTCTGATTTTATCAATCATACGGATCGTTCTGTATTCTTAACAGGCAAGGCGGGATCGGGAAAGACTACTTTTCTGAAACACATTGTCGGGCATACAAAGAAGAATGCCGTGGTGGTAGCACCAACGGGTGTAGCTGCTATCAATGCTGGAGGAGTGACCATGCACTCTTTTTTTCAGTTGCCATTTGGTCCCTACATTCCAGGAGCACAAAAAAGATTTAATGGCGTTGAAGTTTCGGATTCTTATAGCTTGTTCAAGAACATTCGCTTCAGCGCAGACAAGCGTGAGCTGCTTCGCGAATTGCAGTTGTTGATCATTGATGAGGTTAGTATGGTGCGCTGCGATATGCTGGATGCCATGGATGCCATCCTTCGCTACTTTCGCAGAACCCCAGACAAACCGTTTGGAGGAGTTCAGGTCTTATATATAGGAGATTTGTTTCAATTGCCACCTGTTGCCAAAAACGAAGAGTGGGAAATACTTAGGGATTATTATGAAAGTCCATTTTTCTTCCATAGCCAGGCGGTGTTAAATTCTCCGCCCTTATATATAGAGTTAAAAAAAATATATCGACAAAGCGATGAACGTTTCATTGAACTGCTGAACCGTGTTCGCAACAACGAGGTGATGAATGAAGATTTGCTGCTACTCAACGGCAAGTTCAATAATCAGTTTAGTCCAGCGGCTACTGATAATTATATTACGCTGTGTACACACAATTACAAAGCAGATTCTGTTAATGCATCAGAGTTGGCGAAATTGAAAGGATCAGTGCATCGCTTTCGCGGAAGCATAACAGGAGAATTTTCGGATAAGGCATTGCCTACCGAGATGGAACTTCAATTGAAGGAAGGCGCTCAGATAATTTTTATTAAGAACGATACCGATCCTCAAAAGAGATATTACAACGGAAAGATTGCCGTGGTGAAGTCTCTGGGTGAGGATGAAGTCCGTGTGAAGTTTCCCGATAGCGGACAAGAACTAAAAATTGAGCGGGAGACCTGGCGAAATATTCGTTACGCGTATGATCGCGAGAAGGAAGCCGTAGACGAAGAGGAGATCGGATCATTCAGCCAATTCCCGATACGATTGGCGTGGGCCATCACTATTCACAAAAGTCAAGGACTAACGTTTCAAAAAGCAATCATTGATGCAGGTTCTTCATTTGCCGCTGGTCAGGTGTATGTAGCATTGAGTAGATGTACTTCTTTGGACGGAATTGTACTACATTCAATAATCCAGTCGAGTAGCATCACAACAGATGAGCGTGTAATTGAATTTGCTCGTAAGGAAAACGAAGCAGAGGAACTGGAACAGCTATTGAAATTTGAACAGCAAAGATTTTGGGCCGAGCAACTCCTTCAGACATTTGATTTTAAAAAACCTATAGCTGTATTAGAAAATTTTATCGAGGATTTGCCTGGCAAAAAACTTCCCGATATAAAGTCAGCCATTGATCTTGGAAATCTTTTGCTGACTAAAGTAAAAGAGAAGCAAGAAGTAGCTCGTAAGTTCCGGCCAGAGTTAAATCAACTCTTAAATAATGTTCCGCAGTCGGGAACAAATTTGTTGGAAGAGCGGGTGAGTAAAGCCATTGTATATTTCTCAGGATTCTTTAAAGATGAAATGCTCAAGCCATTATTACAACATGAAGCCTCACTTAGCAAATCAGCCAAAGTGAAGAAGTATCTGAAAACAGTAGGGGATGTAAAGTATTCACTAACTGTTCAATTGCAGAAGCTACATGGAGCGAGGTATGGTGATCTGGAGCTCAATCCATTTTCAAAGGAAGAAGAGGAAGAGATTACAACTTTAAAAAAATCAGCCACAAAGAAGAAGAAAGAGAAAGGAGAGAAGGGAAGTAGTCTAAAGGAAACCCTTGCGTTTTATCGCGCTGGAAAAAACATTGAAGAGATAGCTAGGCTGCGTACACTGGCAGGTAGTACTATTGAAGGACATCTGGCACTACTCGTTAAATCAGGGGATCTTGACATTCATGAATTGATGAATGCAGAGCGGCTAGAAATTATTATGCATGCCATTGGTGAAGGTGAGGGTTCGTCTATGACTCTTGTAAAACAGAAGCTGGGTGATGAGTATTCATTCGGTGAGATAAGAGCTGTCTTAAATTACAAGGCAAGACTGAAGGAAGAAGGTAATCGTTCATCGGTTAATCAGTAACCAGTCAAAATGCCGATTACTGTTTACAGATCACCGATTACCCTTTTTACCATTCACCGATTCCCAGTTTACTCGTCTTTCAACACCTTCACCGGATTAGTCATCGCTGCTTTTATCGAATGATAGCTGGTAATGAGCACAGCAATAAGCAACGTTCCAATGCCAACCTCAGCATACACCCATAGGGATGGCGTGATGCGATAAGAAAAATCCTGGAGCCATTGCTGCATTAGCCAATAGGCCAGTGGGGCACCAATCATAAAGGCAAGAATAATCAGTCTTGTGTATCCTCTTGAAATCAATGACAGGATGTTCCAAACCGTTGCGCCTGACACTTTTCGAATTCCAATTTCTTTGGACCGTTGTTCAAGCGAGTATATGATCATCCCTAATAAACCAAGGCTGGCAATTAGAATAGCAAGCGTGGCCATGATGATCAACACTTTTCCAAATTGCTGCTGTGTCTTAAATGTTTCTGCGAAGGACTGGTCGACAAAAGAATACTGGAAAGGTGTATCGCCTGCATGTACTTTCCAAAGTTTATTCAATTGCTCGAATGTAGTCTCCCATGCCTGGCTGTTTTGAGCTTCTACACGCAGCGCAACAAGTTGTTTGTCTCCCACGTTGAGGTATTCTTTTTTTGTATTATTAATGTGAAAAATGGCCAGGGGTTCAATGGCTGTTGCCAGCGACCAATAGTTGAAATCGGCTACCACGCCTACGACTTCAAATTTTGCATCGCCTCCTGGGGTTTCTATTTTTCTTCCAATTACTGACTCGTCCACATTCCAACCAATTCTTTTGATGGTAGTTTCATTCAATATTACGCGGTCTACATCACCGGGAATATCCTTAGAAAAGTTTCGTCCAAATTTTAGTTTAATGTCTAGTGTGGGTAAAAAGGCTTCGTCAGCTGATGTGTAATTGAGTGCAAATGTTTGATTCTTCATTCCTTCGGCACTGAATTTATCACCACCCCAAATCGTAGGGGGAACAGAAGAGCACCACGAAGAGTTGAGAACGCCCGGTACATTCAAGGCAGCATTTGCAAAGCTTTCCCCATTCTTCATGCCCTCAACATGATTGACGACCATCAGATTTTCTTTCGTAAAGCCCAAATCTTTTTCGGATATGTAATTAAGCTGTTCAAATACAATTACTGTACAAATGATCAGTAGGATAGAAACACTGAATTGAAATACTACTAAGCCATTGCGGAATGTCCTGCCTTCCCTACCACTTTTGAGTTTGCCTTTGAGTGCTTCCACCGGGTTAAAAGAACTGAGGAAAAGGGCAGGATAGCTGCTTGATAAAATGGCCATTAGCAAAGCGATTGAAACTAGAATCACAATCAAGCCTGGATCGCCAAGTAAATTGAGCTGGAGCGATTTGCCTGTAATCAGATTGAAGCCTGGCAACAATAGTTGGGCAGATGCTAATGCTGCGATCAGTGCAATCAAACAAAACAATAGAGCCTCTGTAAAATAATTGATACTCAGTTCTTTTCTCCCAAGACCAAGTATTTTGCGAACACTTGCTTCTTTCACTCTGCGTGTAAATTGAGCGGTGGATAAGTTCATAAAGTTAACGCAGGATAATAAAAAGATAAACACGGCCGCGCCAATAAACGAATAGATGATTTTGATGTTACCCGAGTCATTGAGCCGATTAAGAACGACTTCTTTCGGTAAATGAATTTCTGTAAGAGGCTGAAGAAACAATTCCCATTTTTTTCCTGACTTAATATAGTCATCAAAAGTGGTGTTCATTATGCGTTGCAATGTTTGTTCGGCATGCTTGCGCGGAATTTGCACCAGCTTACTTTTTGTGTTTTCAATGTTCGCATTCTTATCCAGACGCACATACGTTTCCAACTGTGTCCATATCCAGCTCCAATACAATCTCTTCACCTGTGGAAAGCTGTTCATCGAGAGCAGCACATCAAATTGGATATAAGAATTGTCGGGCGGATCTTTCACAACGGCTGTCACTTCATACGTCTTCTTTTCTGCGTCAGCACCCAGATTGCCCAGATATACGAGTTTCCCGATGGGGTCTTCGTCTCCAAAATAATGTTTAGCGGTAGATTCCACCATCACCATGGTGTTGGCCTGTAACAAGGGAGTTTCTTTATTTCCCTTTACAATAGGGAAGTTGAACATCTTGAAAAAATTGGAATCGGCAGCCAACACTTTTGTTTCTTCCAATGAGATAACTTCATTCGAAGGATTGGTGTATGAAACAATAAAATTGCCAGGCGTGTGTATGCTCGTCAATAATTCTACTTCGGCTAACTCTGCATCAACAGCATAGGCAACCCCTGGACCTGTCGAAGCAAACTGACTATTGCTATTACCCTCACCCCAAATAAAAGTTTGATTGATCCGATAGATGCGATCGGCATCTTTATGAAAACGATCAAAACTAAACTCATGTCGCACATATAAGTAAATCACAAGAGTGCTTACAATGCTCACCGTAAGCCCCAACAAGTTGATAAAAGAAAAAAGCTTTTGTCGTTGCAGGTTGCGAAAGAAGAGAACGATATAATTCTTGAGCATGGTTCAGTATTTCCCCTGACTTGGCAAATGATAGACCAGAGGAGTCTAGTGCCTTTCTGTTATTAAAACGCAGCTTTTTGTTGTTGTACTGTGTTCGATTATTGAGGCAAGTGTCCGATATCGGGCTTACTGGGTTGCCTTCTGTTGTTTGTAATCTAAGATAGTTTATTCACTGCCTCAGGGTAATACTACATAGATCTGCTCAAACCCATCAGGTTCCGAAAAAGCATGACTTGCAAGCCAACATATTTCTTTGATTTGAGTAAAAAACAAGTTTTTAGCTCTGGTTTCATTGCCGGGGTTTAGTAAACTTGCGTTATGTCAGATCCAACACATTCTTATTCACGGTATTTTCAGGAACGGTTTGGGCGCGCGCCACAGCTTTTTTTAGCTCCGGGGCGTATCAATCTAATTGGTGAACATGTGGATTATAACGATGGCTTCGTGATGCCTGCGGCTGTTGATCGCCATATGATATTCGCGATTGCGCCCAACGAGAATGACCGTTGTAATATTTACGCACAAGATTTTAAAGAGGGTGTAACGTTTTCCTTGAAGGATCTTAATCCGGGAGAAACGTGGGTCAATTATTTGATGGGAGTGATGGAAGGTTTTGCTCAAAGAGAACTTCCTGTAAAAGGTGTGGATTGCATATTTGGTGGAAACATACTGGCAGGATCTGGGCTCTCGTCCTCTGCTGCGTTGTGTTGTGGCTTAGCCTTTGCCCTTAATGAAATCTTTAAGTGCGGATTAAGCCGGCTTGAGTTGGCGAAGATCGCTCAATTCTCAGAGCATGAATTTGCAGGAGTGAATTGTGGACTCATGGATCAATATGCGAGTCTGTTTGGAAAAGAAGGATATGCCTTAATGCTGGATTGCCGAGCACTCACTCATGGATATATTCCTTTTAAGTTTGATGATATCGAAATTATCTTGATTGATACAAAAGTAAAGCATTCACTTGGCACCTCGGCTTATAATGACCGAAGGATATCCTGTGAGGAAGGAGTAAGTATTTTGAAAAAACAGTTTCCGAATGTCCAAGCTTTACGCGATGTCGATCTGAAATCGTTGGAAGCAGTCAGATCTCAACTAAGCAAAGAAACTTTCGTGAAATGTCAATTCGTAATAAATGAAATAGACCGCACAAAACGAGCAGCAACATTTCTTAAAGAGCATAACTTGAGTGGCTTTGGTCAGTTGATGTTTCAGAGTCATTGGGGCTTAAGCAAGGAGTATGATGTGAGCTGTGCAGAGTCTGATTTATTAGTCGCCATTGCACAGGAGGAACCAAATAGCGTGCTAGGTGCCCGACAAGTGGGTGGTGGTTTTGGAGGTTGCACAATCAACCTCATCAAAAAGGGGGCAGTCAAGGATTTTTCTGACAAAGTCAGAAAGAAATATGTTGCTACTTTCAAAAAAGAACCTGATTTTTATTCAATCAAGCTCTCGCAAGGAGTTCATCAAATACCCAACAGTTAGTGCACGTACTTTTCTCACGGCTTAAAACCTAAATTAATCCTAAACCATAGATCATGCAGCGCCTCCAAACTTCTGATTACATTGTATTCTTAGTCTATTTTGTGATTGTATCAGCTTATGGCTATTGGATCTACAATCGGAAAAAGAAATTAACAGCCGACTCAAAGGACTTCTTCCTGGCGGAAGGTTCACTTACCTGGTGGGCCATTGGTGCTTCTCTGATCGCCTCCAATATTTCAGCCGAGCAAATGATTGGTATGTCAGGTTCTGGTTTTAAAATGGGGTTAGCCATCTCCACCTACGAATGGATGGCCGCAGTTACCTTGATCATAGTGGCGGTATTTTTTATTCCTGTTTACCTCAAGAATAAAATCTATACCATGCCGCAGTTTTTGAACCAGCGGTATAATGGTACCGTGGCCATGATCATGGCCGTGTTCTGGTTGTTACTTTATATTGTCGTTAACCTGATGTCCATCTTGTATTTGGGAGCGTTGGCGATCAGTGGTATTACAGGTTTTGATATTTACCTCTGTATTTTCATGCTTGCTATCTTTTCCATTTTTATTACGTTGGGTGGAATGAAAGTGATTGGATACACCGATGTGATCCAGGTGTTCTTCCTTGTATTAGGTGGGTTGGTGGCAACTTATATTGCATTGAATTTAGTAGCCGATGAAGCGGGTCAAGTGGGTATGTTGAATGGGTTTAGATTATTGACCAAAGAAGCCAACGATCACTTCCACATGATCTTTAAACCTGATAATGCCAACTACATGGACCTGCCCGGTCTTACCGTTTTGGTAGGAGGGATGTGGATAACGAATTTGAACTATTGGGGTTGCAATCAATATATTACTCAGCGAGCATTAGGAGCTGATTTGAAAACAGCACGTAGCGGAATTTTATTTGCAGCATTCTTAAAGTTGTTAATGCCTGTGATCGTTGTGTTGCCTGGTATTGCAGCTTATGTATTACATCAGAAGGGATATTTCGCAACCGAAATGCTGGATTCAAAAGGGATTATCGATGTTAATAAAGCGTATCCTTCTTTATTGAATTTATTGCCCAGTGGTTTAAAGGGTTTAGCTTTCGCTGCATTGACTGCTGCGATCGTTGCCTCACTTGCTGGCAAAGCAAATAGTATAGCCACTATCTTCACACTGGATATTTATAAGAAAGCTATCAATCCAGAGGCTTCTGAAACAAAATTGGTGTGGTTGGGAAGAGTATCTGTAATTGTTGCCATGATCCTTGCGGTAATTCTTTCTTTGTTAGTAGGTGAGAAATTAATGGGAGAAGGCAAGCAAGGATTTCAGTATATTCAGGAATACACAGGATTTGTGTCCCCAGGAATTTTCGCAATGTTTATTCTCGGTTTCTTCTGGAAACGAACCACATCGAATGCAGCATTATTTGCAACCATTGGTGGCTTTATATTCTCCTTGATCTTTAAGGTACTTCCTCAATTTGTGGATCTATCCTTCCTGGCCTCAGCTGGTTTTTCAAAGGCTAATGCTGAAGGTATTTATGAAATTCCTTTCTTGGACAGAATGGGATTTGTCTTTATACTCTGTATCATCGGTATGAGCATCATCACCAACATTGATCAGAGGAGAGGTGTTAAGTCCAACGGCTTGGAAATCGATAGAAGTATGTTCAAGACATCTCCAGCTTTTATGGCCATTTCATTGCTGATCATTGGCATTATTGCAGCCTTGTATACGATCTTCTGGTAGGAGTGCAGTTATTTTATCAGTAATAGTAAGCGGGTTTGAGCGAAGGCTTGAACCCGTTTTTCGTTGCCGTCAGGTCTTTCGACCTGACGTGAAGCTGAATTAACCATTCACTTTTCCCGGATAACCATTAACTGTTCGTGTCTTCTTGTTGTCGTTGTGCCTTCAGGTCCTGACGTGAAGGCAAATTAACTTCTCGTGCCGTCAAACTTCTCGTGCCGTCAGGTCTTCCGACCTGACGCTTTCCTTGTCCTTGTGACGCTTTCCTTTTCCGTTGAAGCATTTCACGGTCAATAAAATTCCCGATAATCATTGTCAAGTGCCGTCAGGTCTTTCGACCTGACGTGAAGCGGAATTTTAACAAGGCCATTTGCAAGACAAACTAAAAAATACTTTAGGCAACTTCCATTCTCCAGAAAATCCTTTAATTCTTACATCTTATTTCCTTCCTTCGGCAGAAGGTACCGTAGTAGAAAGTTTATCCTATTCCTTGGTTGCTTTTGCAATTCGGTTATTGTTGGAATCGCAGATATATATGCTGCCGTCCGGTGCGACAATTAATCCGGATGGGCTAAAGGGCAGAGGAGTGGGACCTCCAGTGCTGCCTCCATAAAGTGTTTTTACTTTTCCGTCAGTCGTTATTTTACATAAGGCGGCTGCATGCGTAAAATAGATTGTTCCATCAACGGCAACGGCTATACCGTTTGGAAAAGTAAGACCGGTAACCAATGTTGTGACCTGCCCATTGGGCGATATTTTACAGATCATTCCATTTTGTTGGTCGGTGATGTAAAACGATCCATCAGATCTTTGACAGATGCCGGTTGGCTGATTGAACCTTGCCTCCAAAGCGGCTCCATCCTTATAAGGGATTTGTAAACTGCTAGACGGCAAAGCTCCCGCATAAGTGGTTACCTCTCCCTGCAATGTCATTCTTCTGATCGAATTCCCGTAGGTATCAGCGATGTATAGGTTTTGATCCTTGGCTAACACAATTCCGGTTGGCGCCTGAAAACCGGCATTATTTCCTGTTCCGTTTTGTATGGTAGGTCCTCCAGCAACCGAAATCACTTGGCCAGCAGATATCTTTCTAATTCTACTCAAACCTCGGTCTGCATAATATATGGTACCATCCGATGTCACAGCAATTCCAGTTGGGTTGCCCAAACCCGCGCTGCCGACAGGTCCATCCTGGCTTCCGTATTTTCCAATGCCGGCAACTGTTGTAACAACGCCATTCGATATTTTTCTAATAGTATAATTTCCCTGATCGGTAACCAAGAGGTCGCCATTGGCCATCATCACCAAGCCTATCGGAGAATTGAATTGAGCTGATGCAAGATCACCGTCTTTATATCCTTGACTGGCGCCTGCAAATGTGGTAACAGTCCAAACTTCAGGCTTCGGCTCCGGATCGGTAGTTTTGTGGCATGATGCCCACTGCAAGAATAAAGCAAGAGAATAATAATAGGTAAAGTAGTTTCATAACGCAAAGTGCAAGTTTAGCACTTTATTAGCTTCCTCAAACTAGTGCAATGGTTGCACTTGTGGTTAAAAGCATTTCATAGTTTCTTCTCCACAACTTCCACTGGGTTGCTTGCCTTTGCACGCTGGCGCTGAAGCTTTAGCGTAGGCGCCCGAAGTGGCTGCGTGCAGGCAGGCGGATACTGATTGAACTTGTCATTCGCTTCGCACTATAAATCTTATCCAGTCCAGCGATTCGTTGTGCCGTCAAATTCGTTGTGCTGTCAGGTCTTTCGACCTGACGCTTTGACGCGTTTGTTGGTGTCGTCAGGTCTTTTCGCTGTGTCGTCAGGTCTTCCGACCTGACGCTTTCCTTTTCCTTTGACGCACCTCGCGGTCAATAAAATTCCCGATAATCATTAACTGTGACTTCGGGTTGACGATTAAGCTCGTAAAACATGGCGCTTGAATAAGGCCAATCTTCAGGCCTCTTTACGAGGTTCCAATGTTCCTGAAGCGGATTCATGTGGATGTAATTCAATTTTATTTCTAAAAGCTCTTTGCTTCTCATATAGACATCGTCAAATCGATCTTCCCAAACTTTAAACACCTGTCCATGTTCAGGTGCTCTTAATTTTTCTAACAACATTATGTCACCAGATTTTTCAATCTCCTGGCGTATCATCACAGACGTAAACTTCTTCATATCCCTCATCCAATTGGATAGCTGATTACCTTTTTTGAAATAAAGGATCATGTGCAGATGGTTTGGCATGATGACATAACCCAATGTAGCGGTTGAATACTTTTTGTTTAGAAAATTGAGACTATCGCCAACGATTTGCTTGCAAGAGTCCATTTCAAGCAAATGGTACCAATTGTGACAAGTAGTAGTTACAAAGAAGCAATTCTCTTCAAGAAATTGATTTCGACCTCGAAGCCCCATATTTGAAGATAATTTGAAAATCTACGATTAACAATCGTCAGGTCGAAAGACCTGACGACACTAAAAGGTCGAAAGACCTGAAGACATCTAAAAACAACTATTCGTTGACGTCAAACTATTCGTTGACGTCAAAACTATTCGTTGACGTCAGGTCTTCCGACCTGACGTGAAGGCGGAATTCGTGAAGGCGGAATTAACTATTAATTTTTAGCTGATATCGATTAACTTTACTTCATGAACCGCATAGATCGCCTTACGGCTATTCTAATCCATCTCCAAACAAAACGTGTAGTGAAGGCAGAAGAGATTGCCACTCGCTTTGAGATGAGCTTGCGCACCGTTTATCGCGATGTAAAGGCATTGATGGAAGCAGGTGTGCCCATAGGCTCTGAAGCGGGCAAAGGATATTTTATTGTCGATGGCTATCATTTGCCTCCTGTGATGTTTACTCAGGATGAAGCAAGCTCCATGATGATGGCCGGCAAATTGGTAGAGCGCATGACAGATCAATCCGTGCAAGTGGCATTCAATGGTGCGTTGTTAAAAATCAAATCAGTTTTGAATGAAGCCGAGAAAGATCATCTGGAAAGCCTTCAAGATCATATCGAAGTATTTCGACCACACATGAGTTTGCCGGCACAGTCAGGAAATTTTCTGACGGATTTGCAAAAAGCAGTAGTAGGGAAGCAGGTTGTCCGTCTTGATTATTTCAGTAACAATCAAAGTGAACTTACGCTCAGAGATGTGGAGCCTATTGGATTATTTTATTATAGTGCTGCCTGGCATTTAATTGCGTGGTGCAGGCTTCGCAATAGTTTTCGCGACTTTCGTTGTGATCGCATCAAGGAATTGAAGTTAACAGGCAACTCATTTGAGCCTCGAAGCATTTCTACCATGCAGGAGTATTTCAATAGCTTACAGCTGTCCAATGAGGGAATGCAGGAGCTGACTGTCCTTTTCGGAAAAAAGGAAGCAACGTTTGTAAATAATTCGAAACATTACTTTGGATTTGTATCAGAAGAAGAAATGGACGGGCAAGTGCGAATGAAATTCATGACGGCCGATCTAAAAATGATGGCGCGATGGCTGCTTTCTTATGGCCGCGGAATTGAAATCGAAAGTCCGGAGGAGTTAAAGGAGATTATCCGTGGAATAGTGGAGGAACTGCACGAACACTACCTTAAGCTGGTGTAGAAAAATGGTAATCAGTAACCAGTAAACGGTGATCAGTCAGCTAAGCCATCGATTACCGTTTACCGATTACCTTTTACCGATTACCTTTTCGTGTGCTGCTGACATAGGGTTGTCACTCGCTTCAAAAAAAACCAAAATTCTTTTTTCCTGTTGACATAGGGCTGTCATGCTGTGATCGTTTATTTGAATAAACAATCAACGACATGAAAAACGTATTCAACCTCCGCAAATCAATTCAACTGAATGCTCCCGTTTCCAAAGTCTGGGATGCCTTGACAAAACCTGAGCTTATAAAGCAATATTTTTTTGGCACGGAAGTAAGTTCCGATTGGAAAAAAGGTAGCCCTATCTTTTACCGAGGAGTTTGGGAGGGGAAACCGTATGAAGACAAAGGACATATTCTTGATATCGAAAAAGAGAAATTCATTCGCTACAATTACTGGAGTTCCTTTTCTGGGACTGAAGATATCCTTGCCAACTATGCCAACATCAGTTATGAATTATCAGAGAACAACGGAACCACCATCTTAACCATTTTACAAGATGGTCATAAGGATCAGGTTGCGCTTGATCATTCCAACAAAAACTGGGGCATGGTGCTGGATGGGTTAAAGAAATTGTTGGAGGCTTAAAGACTATTAATGAATTAAACTATGAACAACCAAGAAAACACTCCTTCAGTTAAGTTAGTAAAACCAATCAACTTTATGTTTCACAGAGTGGAAGTGAAACTAAGTGACCTGATTAACCAGATACCTGTTGCAAAAGAACTTTTTAAAGAGTCTGTTCGACTCGATCTACATCCTTCTGGTCCTATTCACTGGCATTACATTGGATTTACTGGTGACCCTTTAATGTTTTTCACACTTGAAATTTGTCTCCCTGTTGCGAATGTACCGAAGGACTATGATGGAAAGTTTCATTTCAAACGAACAGCAGACTTTAGGTGTGTCAGTTTGATTCACGAAGGCAGTTGGCAAGAAATACCCAAAAGCTATGGCACCATTATGCAGTTTATGCAACAGCACAAACTTCAGCCCGGGTCGGTTACGCGCGAGTTATACATCAATGCCGATTTCAATCATCTCGATGCGAATGTCACGGAGATACAAATGAGTTTAGCTTGAAATGAATACGTCCAAAATCATCGTTTTGCTTTTTGGATTAGCAGTGGCTATGGTTTCTGTATGTATAATTCTTTTTTTATGATGGAAGTTTTGGTTTTTAAAACATCCGTTCAGTCATACGAGAATGTAGATCAGTTGAAACCTTTGCTGGATACGTTGGCCGGAAAAGGAAAGTGGAATTTTGCCCTGGATGATTGTGACAGAATTTTACGGATTGCGTCTTGTTCAGTCAGGCCTGCTGAAGCAATTGTATTGCTGACAGGACAAGGATTTAGTTGCCTGGAGTTGGATTAGCATTTAAAACCTCCTTGACTGAGAAAGCAATAGTTGGAGTGGCGGTAGGCTTGAGGGTTTACTGAAGGCTCTAACGGAGAAAAGTCGACATTGATTTATCATCTATAAAAAGACTTCATGATAAAACTTATCCTGAAATCCATCATTTGGGCAGCGCTGGAATACAGATAACCGACATGATGTTTATGGATGACTTGAGTTTGAGTATTAATAAATGAAGCTTCAACATCGCTGCCACGATTTGTAGTAGAACTTGAGTGGTGATTAGCGTTTGGTGCATCGGTGTTCATGTAATTAACCATACCACCTTGTGTATAGTAGGCACTAAGATTAACATACAGAAATTCTTTACGCAATTTCTTAAATACATGACCCAAATCATATCTCAAGCCACCTCCTAGTGAAACGATGAAGGTTCCATCTTTTTGTAAGAGATCAGTTTCAACAGGTTCACAGCTATCCATAATGTCGGGATCGTAAATATTTAAGTCGGTACGGAACCATGAATAACCAGTTTTTACGCCAACATAGGGAGTCACTTTTTTTCCGGTCATTAAATTGTAGCGTGCTGAAGCCATAAGGTTGGTAAAGGAATTACTAACGTTGACATCCATATCTGTAGTGGTGCCATCGGGAAATGTGTATTGTTGACGTGACTTGTCAAATCCATAAATGGTATAGTTTAAATCGGCACCCCAAGAGAATCGCCCACCAGGAGTGATCATATGAAAATCCATGACAAATCCATTCCCCTGTTTGATATGTTGCATCATGCTGCCAGTGGGGCTTGCATAGGTATAACCAAAAGACCACTCCCTCGCCCATTGAGCATACCCAGTATGGATTGACGCAAAGAGAATAAATACAGTCAGTAATTTTTTCATGATGTTTAAATTGGTTAGTGAATGTACAAAAAATCAATCACGATTTTTTCACTGGCATAAATACCAAAATTGATTTAACGGAAGTGGATTGCTTATTTTTGCCGCATGCAGTTGGAAGATAAAGTAAACGCGGTGCGTCAAGTATTTGAAAATCTAGATCAGCAGATTGCTGAATTTCAGGATGCAACAACGCTTCATTGCAAATTTGGTTGTGGCAAATGTTGCTTTAAGCCTGATATCGAAGCAACCATTTTAGAGTTTTTACCTTTTGCGTACCATCTTTTCAAGGAAGGCAAAGCTGAAGAATGGCTTGAAAAGGTCAACTCTTCGGATTCATCAATCTGCCAAATTCTTAATCCAACTCAAAACGGTGCCGGTCTTTGTTCTGAGTATCCGCACCGCGGACTTATTTGCAGATTGTTTGGTTATTCGGCTCGCACTAATAAGTATGGAAAAAAGGAATTGGTGACTTGTCAGATAATAAAAACTGAACAATTAGAAGCTTTTCAACTTACTGAATCCAAGATTGATGTAGGGCTGGAGGTGCCGGTTATGAACCAATTCTATATGCAGTTGCATGGAATTGACTTTGAGCTTACTCGGGATTTTTATCCAGTCAATACGGCTATTCAACATGCTATTGAAACCGTATTGCATTATTATGCGTATCGCGATTAATGATTTTTGCTGGCCAAGGATTTGAAATTCACTTTTTCAAAAACCTTTTTGAGGAAAACGGAAGGGGAAATGTTAAGACCAGTTTTGCGTTGAGGCGAGACTTCCCGATTCTTCGATTCCGGATTTGCAGCCTCCGTGTAGACGAGAGTCGTAAGCATCACAATGACTGCCACCAGTATGCCCAAGGCAAGAAGGTAATCTTTATTTGACAGTCTTAGCTTCATTTTGTAAGCTCGAATTTACCAAAGTCAATGCCAGACTTGAAATAGACCAAAGTGGGGTAATTTCCAATTCGGTGAATTCGCCTGTGTTCAATTGCGTACAGTTCTCCTCTTTTTCTGTACAATAAATACCATTTAAAGTCTTACAGGTTACTCCGGATGGCCAATTAATCATTAAGGTTCATTGGAATCTGATTTCTGCTTAAATTTGTCGCTCGGATGAATAAAGAATTACACTTCATGAATAAATATAGTTTTGGTTCATTGGTTTTGATATTTGCTGCAGCACTTTCGCTAAATGCTCAGACGGCATCTACTAATGCCATCCTTGCAGAAGAAAGCCCCGTTAAATGGCTAACTTTTGAACAAGCGATCGAAAAATCCAAAACTGAAAAACGCAAGATTTTTATTGATGTGTACACCGACTGGTGTGGGTGGTGCAAGGTGATGGATAAAAGTACGTTTAGCGAACCAAATGTTGCTAAAATTTTAAATGAGAAATTCTATCCAGTAAAATTTGATGCTGAGCAAACCGAAGATGTGGTTTTTTCGGGTACTACTTTCAAATTCATCCCATATGGAAACAAGGGTACGCATCAATTAGCCGCAGCCTTGCTTAATAATCAAATGTCGTATCCCACTGTGGTATTTTTGGATGAGGACTTTGCCATGATACAACCTTTGCCTGGATACCAGAAGGCAGAAGAGTTTCATAAAATAATCCAATTCATTGGCGAGGATCACTTCAGAACTCAGAAATGGGCCGATTGGCAGACTATCTATAAATCGCCATATACCTTAGGCAACTAGAAAATAGAACAGCGATATAAAAAAAAGCTCTTGGTTTCGCCAAGAGCTTTTTCGTTTAGGGTTAGATATAATTAATTTTATTTAGGCTCGTTGTTTTCGCCTTTCTTGGTTCTGAGATAGTCGGTATATCCCATGGCTGAAGCGAAGCCGATGATAACTGCTAAAATAACTACGAATAAATTGGCTCCGTCTCCTACGCTTTGATTGAACATAGCTTTGTGTTTTTAGTACGACAAATGTAGATTCTTAGCTTTAAATTCCCAATTCCTCACGGTTCTTTTTGAGGACATTGATGATAAAAGAAATGTGTTCGTTTAAGTCAACACCCATCATCTCGACCCCCTTGGATACTTCATCTCGTTCTACCTTGGCAGCAAAACCTTTGTCCTTCAGTTTCTTAATAACCGATTTTGTCTCCAGACTGGTGATGCCGTCTGGTCTTACCTGGCAGCAAGCTACTATAAAACCAGTGAGCTCATCAGTGGCCAATAAAGCCTTATCCAGCAGGGTTTCATAAGGAACATTCCATTTGGTGTAATGAGCGGAAATTGCGTGCGCAATTTTCTCTTCTCCCAGGCTATTCAGTTTATCAACAATAATTTGAGGATGTTTTTCGGGGAATGCCTCATAGTCAGCATCGTGAAGAAGCCCTGTAATTGCCCATTCTTGCTTATTTTCATTGAGCTTTTCGGCATACGCCTCCATCACTAACTCAATTGTTCGCATGTGGCGCAATAAGCTCGTGCTTTTCGTCATGGACTCGAGCAAGGCGTGTGCATCCGCCCGATTCATTATTTTCTTTGTCTTTTACGTTGCATATAGAGGTTAACCCCAGCAAGGATGAGAACGATGGCCAATACAACTGCTGTAATGATCATGCGGGTATTGTGGAGTTGCAGCGTCTTGATTTCATCATCTAATTTAAGCGCCTCCATTTCTTTCTCTTTTTCGTGGATGTCAAGAGCCATTTCCATTTGCGCAATCTTGCGACTGCTTTCCTCGCCATAAATTTTTTCTCTGGTGGCATCATAACGCACCATGGTTTGATAGGCTTCATTCATTTTATTCTGGCGCGCATAATTTCCAGCCATACTTTTTAGTATTTGGGGCTCATAGATGTAGGCTTGCAACTCCCCGCTCAAAGCCATGGCTTGATCCAGATATTGTTGTGCCTCTTTACCTCTGCCAGCGCGGGCATATACTTCTCCAAGGTTTGCAGTGATGTTTAGTTCAGAAATCTTGTTGTTTTCCTTTTTCGCCAAATCAAAAGCCCGTTCATAAAACTCAACGGCTTTTTGATAATTACCCTGACGGAAATACAGATTTCCAATATTATTAAGTGGGTCAGAGTAGATTTTACCACTCTTTTCGCTCAACTGATAAGCCTGTGAATAATACTTAAGAGCTTGTTCATAAAGTTGCAGATCACTGTGAAGATTTCCCAGATTATTCATGGAACTGATAATTTTTTCCTGGTCGCCTACTTCTAAAAAAATGCGATGGGAATCCTCGAAGTATTTCATTGCCTGGCCATAGTCCTTTTTCATGGAATAAAGCGTGCCCATATTATTTTTGGTGTAAGCAATGCCTTCTTTATTCTTAAGATTTTCATAAATGCGCAAGGAAATGAGGTAGTACTCCAACGATTTGTCAAGCGCTCCTTGACTTTTATATGCCACCCCCAGGTTGTTATAAGAGGCAGCCATTCCTTTGCGGTCGTCAATTTCAGTAGCTAACGAAAGCGCTTCGCGAGTGTAACCGATTGCTTTAATGGGGTCTGAATTA
The DNA here is from genome assembly GCA_031414855.1 of Bacteroidia bacterium. GTDB lineage: Bacteria > Bacteroidota > Bacteroidia > Cytophagales > Cyclobacteriaceae > ELB16-189. Next base: position 33,717 of record JANOQK010000111.1, read on the forward strand.
AAATAAAATCGGAATAATTCATTTAAGGTCTTAACTTTTAAGTCTCCTTTAGCAGTTTTAAGAACATTCTCAAGACTGTCCAAAGGATCGGCAAAAAGCAATGGTCCGGCAACAAAAAGAGAACAAAACAAAAGGATCAACCTTCTCATAGGGTGGTTATTACTTCGCTAAAATAAAGATTTAAAAGGGAAATCTTGAAATTTACCTTTTGCCTCTTTTGAAAAACAGAGAATGATTTTCGACTCAATTCTGCATTTTTGTTCTAAAACGACCTCTATAAGATGAAACAATGTTATTTAGCCATTGGATTTTTAGTCATTTCTATTGTGGCGCACGCCCAAACAATGGCTGAAAAAAATGAAGTTATGAAACCCATTGAGCTTCTTTTTAATGGAATGAAGCTGGGTGATAGCACTATGGTGCATGGAGCCTTTACTAATAAAGTGTCGATGGCAACAGTTTCCATAAATAAAGACGGTAAGCCCGCCATTCAACACGAATCCTCGCTTGATGGTTTTCTAAAAGCGGTAGGCACGGCCCATCCTGAAGTCTGGAACGAAGTGATTTGGGATACAAAAATTCAGATCGATGGAAATATGGCGCAGGCGTGGGCACCTTATGTTTTCTATGTTGGAAAGAAATTTAGTCATTGTGGCGTAGATGCTTTTCAGCTATTCAAAGGCACAGATGGAAACTGGAGAATTTTTCATTTGTCTGATACACGTCAGAAGGAAGGATGCAATGTGCCCAAGAAAATTAGTGATCAGTTTAAATAATTTAACATAGAATCATGAAGAAACTTATACTCCTTTTTTTATTAACGATTAGCATCACGGCCTATTCACAGCAAACGATCACCACCTTCATTTTAACACGCCATGCTGAAAAAGGTGACGATGGTACTAAGGATCCTGATTTGACGCAGGCTGGTAATGAACGGGCACAATTACTAGTAAAGTTGTTGAAGCAAACTAAAGTGGATGCCATTTATTCTACCAATTATAAGCGAACGCGAAATACAGTGACGCCATTGGCGCAGGCCAAGGCACTTACTTTAACAGCATACGAAGGTTTGAAAACAGAGGAAATAGATCAAATGCTGACTCGTCATTCAGGTGGCACCATCGTGATCAGTGGGCACTCCAATACTATTCCTTCGATTGTGAATTATCTTACGGGTAAGGAAGAGTACAAGACATTTGATGATGCCGATTACAGTAACCTGATCATCGTCACGGTGATCGAAAAAGGGAAGACAACAAAGATTACCTGGTTGAACTATTAACCCAGCAAGCGGTATAGTTTAAGCTACCAATAAAATACTATATCAAAGTCAGGATTTTTGAACAGGATTGGGTTAAATTCGTTGACAGAATAACTTTAATTGAGATGCGTGTACTGGGGTTGTTTATACTACTTGCACTTGTTTCCTATACCTCACAATCACAAGTGATACAAGAGGAATTGCGCAAGAGTATTTACTTTGGTGGAGGAAGTTATTATATCGATGATGAACAAATAGGCGAACTTTTTCATTGGCTTGATTCTATTCCCAAGCTGACAGAAAAATATCAGGTGCAGCTGATCAGTCATACTGATCCGATAGGAGGGAAGCAATACAACGAATGGCTCTCGCAAATGAGAAGTGAGTCGGTCTTTGACCTGCTTCTTCAAAAAAGCATTCCTGAGACGATCATATCCAGAAAAGATTGGGGTCTTGAAAATCCCGTATTTTCTAACGACAACTACCGTGGGATGATGATGAACAGACGAGTGGATGTGATTTTGCACCCGATAGTATTTTGACCATCGCTACGAGCTGCGAGCCTCTAGCTTTTAGCTTTCGTCTTTACTGCTTTCAACTTATTGTATCCGCTTTCGGACACCTATTTGCATTTGCGGACGACTTCCTCTGCAACTATATTGATTTTTTAACGTCTAAACCCTATAAACAGCCTTGGCATATTATTAGCCAAGTGAAGGTGTCGGTCATTGGGGCATTATTGAATCCCAGGTCTGAGCCTTTATAACTGAATCATGTCCTAATGCTCAAAAAACAATGATCAAATTACAAAACGTAGACAAATACATCGATTCCCGTTTTCAAAGGACGTTCATATTAAAGGGTATTGACCTGCAGGTTTCGCAAGGTGAATTTCTCACGATAATGGGTCCCAGCGGTGCCGGCAAATCTTCTTTGATGAATATCATCGGCATGTTGGATGAGCCATCGGCTGGGGAATATTACTTTTTTGATGAGCCCGTTCACAAAATGAAAGAGCGGCAGAAATCGGAAATGCACAAAAATTATATCGGTTTTATTTTTCAGGCCTATCACCTGATTGATGAACTAACAGTTTACGAGAACATTGAAACACCATTGTTATACAAAGGTGTTAGTGGAGGTCAGCGCAAAAGTATGGTGGCAGAGTTACTCGATCGATTCAACATGGTGGCTAAAAAAGATTTGTTTCCCGAGCAACTTTCAGGTGGACAACAGCAATTGGTTGGTATAGCGCGCGCTATCGTTGGGCAGCCTAAACTTCTATTGGCCGATGAGCCAACGGGTAATCTTCATTCCGATCAGGGCAAACAGATTATGGATATTTTTCAAAAACTGAATGAAGAAGGTATTACGATTATTCAGGTAACACACTCAGAAGAAAATGCAAAGCGCGGAAAGCGAATTGTGCGCGTCACGGATGGAGCTATCAGTGCAGATGAATTAGTGAAATAGAATGTATTAGAATTTATATAGAATTATGAAAAGAGTATTGCTTATAGTAATTGTTTTAGTGGTGAGTCATTCACAACAAGCGTTATCCCAAGCGCAAAAGAAAATCCTTACGTTTCAGGATGCGATTAAGATTGCCATGAAAAACAGCGTGTTGCTCAATCAACAGAAAAACAATTTAACCTTAAATGAAATGCAACGGACTGCAGCCTATGCTGGGCTTGGTCCTACTCTTTCTGCTAACGCGGGAGCTACACGCGTAAATGGTAATACCTTCAATCAGAATACAGGAGAAGTAGTGAACGGTATTTTTGAACAACTTTCGGGTTCCATTAATGCCAATATAAATATATTCGGTGGCCTTAGTCAGTATAATCAAGTAAAGCAAAATTCAACTCTACTGGAGGCTCAGTCGTATTATATAAACAGAACGACACAAGATGTTATTAACACCGTGTCCATTCAATATCTTTTGGTGCTGGTTGATATTGAATTGCTGAGGATTGCACAGGAGAACTTTGAAGTGTTGAAAAAGCAACTTGAGCAGGTACGCGCACAGGTGGAGTTGGGAGGTCGATCTCCCGTGGACGAATACACTCAAGACTCACAGACAAAGGCAGCAGAGATAAGGGCTTTACAAGCAGAGATTGCATTAGTCAACGATAAAGGCACCTTGACCCAAACCTTGCTAATAGACCCAACTGAGCAATTTGATGTCGCAAAACCAAGCTGGGATGTGAATATGATTGGATCGCAGCAGATTGAGTTGGAGCAATTGTATGAAACAGCGTTAAAGAACCGAGGGGATTTTTTGCGCGCAAAAAAAAGCGAAGAAGCGGCAAAGTATTCCATGAATGTGAGCCGTGGCGCCATGATCCCGACTCTAAGTGCTTTTGGTACTCTATACTCTGCCTATAACAGAGCTCAGGGCGATCCCAATGTGCGTCCAATCGAAGACCAATTAAAGGTAGATAATTTTAGAAAGGTGTATGGATTGCAACTATACATTCCAATCTTTGGTGGAAACCAGGCCCTCCAGAATCGAACAGCCTATGTTCAGCAGAAGGTCGCTTATCTTAATTCTCAAACGAATACACAAAATGCAGAAATCCAGGTAAAGACAGATGTCGTCAGAGCTTTTGAAAATTTTAAACTCTTTAAGAGAACTTTTGCTGTTTCCATTGAGCAATTAACCGCAGCTGAAATGGCATTTGAATTAGAAAAAGAGCGCTATAATTTGGGAGTTACTAACCTGATCGACTTTATCCAGGCGAATCGCATACTGGTGCAATCTCAAACGGATAGAGCGCAAGCAGAGTACAGGCTCTTATTCCAAAAGGTGTTGCTGGATTATGCAATTGGTACCCTGAAGCCAGAGGATTTGGAATAATGTTTTAAATCGTCCGACCACTTAAAGTGGTCCTGACGACTGACTGTATTTTTAAGAATTCTGCTTACATTTGCAGCCCGTTCGGTTGAACGGGCTCTTTTTATTTAAAAGAAGAGGAATGTAAAACCAAATTTGCGACAGAAAACCTGACTGACGCATGTAAAATAAGGGTAAATCAAATTTTATGGCAAAAGTACCAAGAGAAAGAACCGATGAAGCAAAAGTAAAGTCCAAGCCTGTAGTGGACGATGCTCCGGTAAAAAAGGCTGTGAAAGGCGCTGCCGCAGAAGAGCTTTTCGAGAAAGATGAATTGACTGAATTTAAAGCAGCCAAAAAAGCAGAGGAAGAAGAAGGTATCAGTAGGATGATCCATGATGTTACCGTTCGCAAATCATCAACTAGTTCAAATGCTTCACTTGAAAATTTCAATTGGGAGACATTTGACCGCAAAGGTTTTGGCGAAGGCTATACCAACACCGAACGTCAGGACATGTTGGATAAGTACACAGGCACTGTTTCTACCGTAAACGAAAGTGAAGTAGTACAGGGCTCAGTAGTAGGTATCAACGACCGAGATGTGATTTTGAATATTGGATTTAAGTCAGATGGTCTTGTGCCGTTGGCGGAATTCAAAGACATGCCGAACCTGAAGATCGGTGATATAGTAGACTTGTTCATCGAAGAGCGTGAAAACGCAATGGGTCAGTTGATCCTTTCCCGCAGAAAGGCGAAACTCCTTAAAGGATGGGAATATGTGCAGAAGGCTTTGGATAAGGATGAAATTATCGAAGGTTTTGTGAAGCGCAGAACCAAAGGTGGATTGATTGTAGATGTATTTGGCATCGAAGCATTCTTGCCAGGTTCACAAATTGATGTGAAGCCTATCCGTGACTTCGATATTTATGTGAATAAATCAATTGAGGTGAAAGTAGTGAAGATCAACTACACTAATGATAACGTAGTTGTATCTCATAAAGTGTTGATCGAAAAAGACCTTGAACAACAGAAAGCAGTTATCCTTACTAACCTTGAGAAAGGCCAGGTATTGGAAGGTGTGATCAAGAACATGACCAACTTCGGTGTATTCATCGACTTGGGTGGTGTAGACGGATTACTCCATATCACGGACATTTCATGGGGCCGCATCAGTCATCCAGAAGAGTTGTTGAAACTCGATCAGGTGGTGAAAGTAGTGGTTCTCGATTTCGATGGTGATAAGAAGCGTATTTCATTAGGTATGAAGCAACTTACGCCTCATCCTTGGGAGTCACTTGCTGCTGAAATTGCAATTGGATCTAAAGTAAAAGGTAAGATTGTAAACGTAGCTGACTACGGAGCATTCCTTGAGCTGCAGCCTGGCGTTGAAGGGTTGATCCACGTATCAGAAATGAGCTGGTCACAACACTTACGCAATCCACAAGATTTTATCAAAGTAGGAGATGAATTAGGTGCTGTAGTGTTGACGATCGATCGCGAAGAGCGCAAGATGTCATTAGGCATTAAGCAATTGACCGAAGATCCTTGGACAAGACAAGATGTGCTGAGCAAGTATGCAGTAGGCACGAAGCATAAAGGTATCGTTCGCAACCTGACCAACTTCGGCTTGTTTATTGAGTTGGAAGAAGGTATCGATGGATTGGTTCACGTATCTGATTTATCATGGACCAAGAAGATCAAGCATCCATCTGAGTTTACCAAAGTAGGAGACAGCTTGGAAGTGCAGGTTCTTGAATTAGATTCTACCAACCGCAGATTGGCTCTAAGTCATAAGCATTTGGAAGAAAATCCTTGGGATACATTTGAAACTATTTTCACAATTGGTTCAATGCATAAATGTACACTTGTAAATAAGAATGACAAAGGTGCTGTGCTTGAGTTACCATACGGAATTGAAGGATTTTGTTCAGCAAGAA
>JANOQK010000112.1:0-11012 GCA_031414855.1 Bacteroidia bacterium
TTTTTCCCATCGGGTGACCATTCAGCATTTTGATAATCCTGAAAGCCAGATGTCAATTGAACTGCTTTGTCTTCTGAACCAATCGTTTTAAGAAACAAGTGAGCAAACTCTTCATCAGGCTGAAGGTTTAGTTCGCCTTGCAAATCCTGACGATTCAAGACTCGCGGATTGTTATCGCTTGTGTTCTTGGCTAACCACGAGCGCACTTCTTCAAGGGTTCCGTCAGGTGTAGTGGTAATTTTTTTCTTTTCGTCCGCTTTCATGGCTTTGAAGTTTGGCTCATCACCTTGCTGACGGCCCGGTCGTTCATACATCCATGGGGTTTTGCTGTCGATGTTATGAAACGGAATATTTGATGAACACAAAATCTTCTTACCATCAGGTGACCATCGTGGGCGACCAGCTCCATACTCTGATTTTGTAATGGCGTGAGCCTCGCCTCCACTCAACGGCAATATCCAGACTTGCGATTTCTCTCCATCGATGCGAACAAAGGCAAGTTGCTTTCCATCTGGTGACCATTGAGGTTGTCCATCATTCTTTTCGCCAAAGGTTAACTGAGCGGGCTCCGTTTTACCAACCAAATCCAACAGGTATAAATGCCTTGTGTAGTAGTATTCATTGTCATTTTTAACGGCTTTTCGATTGACAACCATAACGGCTTTGCTCCCATCAGGAGAAATTTGGATTTGATTAGTTGTCACGATCTTCATCAGATCGGAGGCAACGATTGGTTTTTTTGTTTGGGCATTGCTTGTAATAACAACAAAAACCAAAAGGAGGATTTTAATAGATTTCATAGGAGTAGATTATAAAAAGTGATTGAAAGATGACTTTTTAAATTAGCTTGAGCAAGAGATGTTAGATGGGTGGCTTAATTTTGTAAATTTCACTATGAGAAATCCAACGATCAATATTGATCCAGAAATTCTTGGAGGAACACCTGTTTTTTCTGGTACCAGAGTACCTATTAAAAATCTGTTTGATTATTTGGAAACGGATGAATCAATCGAAACCTTTTTAGAAGATTTTGAAGGGGTAAAGCGTGAGCAAGTAATTGAAGTTCTTGAATTATCTAAACGTCTCATTGAATCCTCCACCGGAATTCATGAAAATATTGCTTGATGAATGCGTAACGAAAAGGCTTAAGTCAGGCCTCGGTAACCATGAGGTAATTTCGGTGGCTCAGATGAAATGGAACGGCATTAAAAATGGAAAACTCTTAGGTCTTTGTGTTGAGAATAGCTTCGACATCCTTTTGACAATTGATAAGAACATGATGTTCAACAACATATTGCCAATTTCAACATCGCAGTTGTTGTTTTCAACTCCCCAACAAGTAAAGGAACTCGTTCTATTTATTCCATCATTTGAACGTCAAATCAAGCAATTCGAAAAAAAGAAAGCCTACTTGATAGACAAATAGCTTTCACTTTTTATCACCCATCGGCAATTATTGTTATTTAGATACCAATCGGTATCTTTGTACATGCGCAATTCGGAGGCCACGAAAGAGAACATTTTAAAACGCTCAGGAGTACTGTTTAACACAAAAGGCTACAAGGCTACTTCTATAAGCAACATTACAGATGCCACGGGGCTGACAAAGGGCGCCATCTACAGGCATTTCACCAACAAACACGAACTGGAATTGGAAACCCTTATGCACCTGTCGGGAATAATGTTTGAAAAATTGCGTGACCGAATAAAGGAACAGAAAAGTGCGGGTGATAAACTCAGGGCAGTGTTTAGATTTTTTGAATCCTATATCGATAGTCCGCCAGTAAAAGGCGGATGTCCCTTAATGAACGCTGCTGTTGAGTCCGATGATGCACACCCGGTGCTAAGAAAGGGGGCGATCAAAATTTTAAACCAGATACGCGAGTCTCTTTTAACCATACTGACTAACGGTGTTAAGTATAAACAACTTCAGCCACAAATAGATATTGAAATGTATGCCACGCTTATTTTTGCATCACTAGAAGGTGCTATTATGATGAGCAAGCTTGCGGGTAACAATACGGACATTAAGTGGACCGTGGCTTTCCTGGAAAAGCAATTAAAAGAATTTGAAGTGTAAAAAATTTTATTTACAAAGATACCGATTGGTATCTTAAGATGACCATGCTATGAAAACAGTTGTAACAAAACTTATTGGCCTCTACATAAACATAATGGCAATACTTGCAACTCGCCATGCAGCGCGGTTTGGCCTGGCATTATTCTGTCGGCCATTCCGTGGGAGAATGACGGCACGGCAAAAAAAGTTTCTACAATCTGCCTCACAATTCAGTTTTGCTTTCCAGAATGAAACCATAGCCGGATATCGCTGGGGAAATGGTGCGAAAAAAGTCTTGTTAGTCCATGGATGGCAAAGTCATTCGTATCGCTGGAAAGCTTATGTGGAGCAGTTAATCAATTATGACTGCACTGTCTTTGCGTTTGATGCTCCGGGTCATGGCCATAGTACCGGTAATTTCTTGAGCGTACCGTTATACAGCGAAGCCATAGAAAAGATGATCGTACATATAGGTGAACCAGATGCTATCGTTGGTCATAGCATCGGAGGTTTCTCCAGTCTGTTCACATTGCACCGAAACCCATCTCTGTCATCAGGTAAGTTAGTCTTAATGGCTGCGCCAGGAGAAGCAATTGAGTTCTTTGAGTTCTACAAAAATTCCCTCAGGCTTTCTCAACGCAGTATGAATCTTGTTACCACGGCTTTTATAAAACGTTTTAGTCATGGTCCAGAATATTTTTCAGGTCAAAAATTTGCTTCTACCTTGACTGTTCCGGGGCTAATCATTCATGATGAGCATGATGATGAAACTTCTGTGGAGCATTCCAGACGTGTGCATAAACAATGGAGCAACTCAAAACTTCTAATCACCAAAGGTTTTGGTCACAATTTGAAATCCGGAGAAGTTGTTAAGCAAGTGGTGAAATTTATTGAGGCAGCACCTGTGTATTCAGGTTCTCGGCCTACACCTTCTTTTCAGAATTCCTGATGAGTGGAAGCGCTCTCCAACCATTTCCAAAAAAAATGTGTCTAATCACAAAGTCCATTGATGAAAAGCATTTGGTTAATTCTGTTCCTTATCATGTGCCCTGGGTGTGAAGAGAATTTGGATCTTGCCCCTGGTTGTTCCTCTTGTTTGAAAAATCTTATAAGGAAGGGCGATACAGTAGCTGTTTGGCGCTATCAAATGGAAGGGAAAGACGTGTACCTGCTCATTCCCACGTGCTGCGATAAATACATAAAAGCATTTGATACTAATTGCAAGCTGATTTGCATCCCAAGCGGTGGATTTTCTGGAAAAGGAGATGGATCTTGTCCCGACTTTAATACAAAAGCGATTGGTAAAGAATTGATCTGGACGTCAGAATAAGTCATAAATCTTATGTGGGTTACAACCTACTCCAAGAAAAACGTGTCTAACTAAAAACGAAGACTCCATGAAAGGCATTGTTTTTCTATTACCTATACTGTTAGCCGGGATAGCTTGCGATAAAAAGGAGGAATGTATTTCTGCCAGCTGCTTACAGGAAGCAACCGTCAAAGATCTTCGCTCGCTGGATGGCTGTGATTTTGTCTTCGAACTATCCGATGGCACTCGTTTGATTCCTGAACGCAAGACCTACATTCAGGCACCGAAAAAAGCAGACGATCCCATCTATTATTTTCAACTGAAAGATGGGGAAAAGGTGAAGATTAGTTATCGCAATACTCAGTTGCTAGGCGCATGCATGGCCGGTGATATTGTATTTATTACGTGTATTACTTTAGTTGAAACCACTGGCGAATGAAAATAGTAACTCAATCTCTATTATTTATTCTAGCCTTGGTTGCTTGCACCGAAGAAGAACCTCTACCAAAAAACTGTGGAACGTCTGCGACCATTAGGAATTTAACAGGTCTGGATGGATGTGGATATGTGTTTGAATTGAACGATGGAACACGGCTCATCCCTGTTTGGGATTTCGGATATTGCGGCACTCCCCCTCTTCCGAAAGAAGTAACCGAGGATCCACTGTACAATTTTCAGTACTCGGACGGCAAGAAAGTGTCAATTGCATACGAAGTGAGAAGCAATCAAGCAACCATTTGCATGGCGGGGAAACCTGTAAAGATTACTTGCCTGGAAGAACTTGATGTAGAGATAAAATAAGGCGCTTAATGTCTATGCTTCTCGCAAAAGTGGCCTCGTCAAACAAGTCGGTCCTCCACCGCCCTTCACGCTGATTTCATTTCCTTCGTATTCAAATACTTTACATCCAGCCTTTTCCAAGGCCGCTTTTGTTTTAGGATTTCCAGCAACCATAATACATATGCGCGGGGCAATTGCCAACACATTACATCCCATACTATCAAATTCCTCTTCCGGTACCTCCACCAAGTCATAGCCACGGGTTATTAATTCCTTTCGGAACACAATCGGCATCAATGGAGAATAGACAACAGCCAGGTCTTTATCAACCGGACTTAATATCGACATAAGGTGAAATACATCAGAAGGTCCTTTATAGTGTGGCAATGCAACCGTTATCACATTCACACCAAATGGATTCAGTAATGCCTTTAATTGTTGAATACCTTTCTCATTGGTGCGATAGGTATGTCCTACTGCCAATGTCTTTTCATCCAGCCAGGCAACATCTCCCCCTTCAACTGTTCCGGGAGATTGGATAGTTCCAAGAATCTTAATTCCTTTCTTAGCAAAAGCCTTCCGTTCCGCTTCCGGTTCATTGGCGCGCGCTGGCTTGCCCATGTTGCAAATAATCATCCCATGGTCGGTGGCAATGGCGGCATCACGACAATAAACAGAATCCATAGAAACTGAATCATCCTGAGCTAAATAGTTAAGCTCGCTTGCGTTGTTCGTTAATAATTCTTCGAACTTTTTATACTCTTGCTTTGCTTTTTGCAGATCGGGCTTGCTCAAAAAGTTTAATGCTTTCCATTCTTTATCAATAGTAGCTTCATTGACGAATGCATCGTTAACATTTTTTATGAAAATTGATTTGATTTTTCCGAATTCAGATTGACTGGTAGTTTTCATGGTGTTTGTCTAATTGTGATAAATACATTTTTGCTGCTAGCCACTAGCTTCAGGCTACTTGCAAAATACACCTGATCAAGCTAGAAGCTTATAGCTAGCAGCTCGAAGCTATTCGACTCTCTTCATCCAAACATAAAAAGGAATTCCAGCGAGTATAGCAATAAAACCCCAGTATACCGATTCTTGACCGGATCCTAATACGGCCCATACTGAAAACAAAAAGGCAAGTGCAGCAATTATCAACTGACTGATATGATCTTTTTTCCAAAATTTATTTTGCAGCAGTATAACACCATAAGATGCCGCTGAGAATAGATATGGGACCAACACTGTAATAGTGGTCATCAGCACCATAAACGTAAACATATCGTTTAAACCACTGGTGAAGTTTAGCATCATCAGCACAGAGATGAGCACACTTCCAATGACAATACCAACTGCCGGAACTCCCTTGCTATTTTGTTTTTTAAATATTTCTGGAAACAGCTTATCCATTGAAGCCGCCATTGGCATTTGGCCTTGTAATAATATCCATCCATTAAGAGCCCCCAGCGTTGAAACAATGGCTCCTGCTGCTACCCAATAGCGCGCGCTATCACCCCAAATGATAGCGGCTGCATCAGCAAATGGAGCATTTGAATTTCTTAATTCAGCCGCAGGAATCATTCCCATTACTACCGAAGAACTTAAGACATAAATAAAAATAGTAATGACGGTTCCAATCATGGTAGCTCTTGGTATGGTCTTCTCAGGTTCATGAATATTCCCTGTTGGAATGGTAGCGCTTTCCAACCCCAAAAAAGCAAATAGGGTCAGGGTGGCCGTTGCCGTAATGGCGGAGAAATTAGAAACTGAACTACTATTAAATGGCACAAAGTTTTTTAAATCAATATAAAAGAGACCCATAATTGTTACTAGCACAAGGGGAGTGATTTTCAAAACAGTAGTAACCTTTTGCACCCAGCCCACTTCTCTAACACCTCTTGTATTAACCCACGTCAGCAACCAAATAGCGGATAGGCCTGTACCTAAGGCCAATAAAGAATTCGTTTTAAGTACGTCAAAGAATACCGTCAGGTAGCTGACAAAAGCAACGGTAATCGCAGCGTTGGTGCACCATATTGAAATCCAATAGCCCCAGGCTACCAGATAAGCTGCAAAATCTCCAAGGCCAGTGCGGGTATAGGCATAGGGACCCCCTAATGCATTAGGAATCATTTTGCTTAATCTACTGAATAAAAGTGCCAGGACGATAGCTCCTGCAGAAGAACCTATCCAACCCAATAAACCTATTCCACCGTAAGCCGCCAGTGATGCGGGAAGCAGAAAAACACCTGAAGCAATCATGTTGCCAACAACCAAAGAGGTGCTTGTAAATAGTCCGATTTTAGCAGGCGATTTAATGGTTGTCATTTTTCTTTATGCTGAAAGATAATTTAAAAACTGGAGCTCGCACCGCCACCACCTGATGATCCTCCTCCCGGCATGGAGGGATGATCAACATTGGATTGATTGCCTCCCATCGTTTGAGAAATGACAAATGCCTCTACACTCATGTTTCCCCATTTTTCCGAAAGAATATTCTCGCGTGTAAATCCATTGCGCATTATTTTAAGATAGCGCATAACGGTAATGGTTATCCCAATCAAGACAAGCCCAGCAAAGGTCAATGTAATTTCTGGATGCCCAAGACTGTAATAATATTTAAACGTAAAGACGGAAAAGGCAAGCACAATTAAGCTTACACGTAACAAGACCATATCTTTTTTCTTTATTCCGAAATACAGATACATCATGGGTATAATAACAGTAAGCGTGTAAAAAATAAAGGCGAATGGAATGTCACCTCCTTCTATTATTTCTAGATTCATCATGCTAACGCTAAGTTCACGCACCACCATATAGTTTCCTGCTGCGTAAATAAACAGTAGACTTATTGATTCTATCATCAAAAAATTGTTTCTCCATAATCTCAGATTAATCCGTTGCTTCAACTTTTTTACCCAGAAATAAATTGGAGTAAACCCCGCGATAAACACAAAAGGAATGATTTGTTGAAAGATTCCGCCTATGTTATAAAATTCGAAAAAGAGAATTCCCGCAAAGGAAACTGTTGCGGCCAAGGTGCATAGCAAGTCCAGATAACGAATTGCCGAAAATGAAAATACGATTAGGCAACTCCAAAGAATGACATGCATATTATCAAAATCAGTAATACCAGATAGGCCCCCAATCGTGAATCCACAAGAATGATATAAGATAGCTTCGGTTACGCCCGACTTATAGTGATTCTTATTGATGAACAATTTTTCTAAAAGAAAAAATGACACTATACCATATGTTGAACAAGCAATAGCAATGACATCTTCATTCATTTCGGCTACAATTAATCCCAAAAAAACGGTGATCCCTGATAAAGCAAATAGTGTTGCGATAAATAGCAAAATCCGAATAATTAAATTCGGATTATAAAGTTGCACAGCATACGCCTGCTGAATATTTTCAAACTGCTGCTTTTCTATAAATCCATGCTTCCACCATTTTTTTGATACTTTAATAACGGCAAGGTGATACACAAGGCTTTCGTTGTAAGCGCTATTCATGCCTCTTGTTTAAAGTGATTTCTGTACTTAATTATGAAATAAATAAATCCTCCACATGATGCAAAGGAATATATTGACCAAAGCTCAACGGCATTTGCTAAAATTGTTTCGGCCAGCAAGTAGGTGGTGCCTATGTAAGCGGCCATAAAAGCATACAATAAAAACAAAAATGATTTCTCCCATCTGGCTGTGAAGTAGGCAAATACGCATCCGGCATAGATCAATAACAAATAAATTCCATACCATTCCTTATCAAACAACCCCGTGATTGCCCCCACAAAAAAGATGAGCGCACAGAAATTAAGGTAAGTGAATGTAAAGTGTTTTTTAACGTTTTTCTTGTTCAAGATAACGGCAATTATGGCTAGTGCGGTGCTGAATATTATAGCGGTATTATAAAGATGTGATCCTGAAAAAAAATCTCCACTATACCATTTTTGAGGCGATACACTTATACTCCAAAAGGAAGCAAATGCCGTAATCGCCAATGACAAAAAACCTACATGATCCAATCGATAAGCAATGAAGAAAAAGAAAGCGGCCGTAATGAGCGTGCTGTATCCAAGATTATCTGTTAAAAAATCATATTGAAACTGAAGATATCCCTGAAAGGAAATGAAAAGAAGACCTCCACATAAAACAATGTAGTCATAATAGGGTGTAGGTGACTTAACCTTATCATTTGTATAATTCGTTGCCCGTGAAAATGCATACCAGAAACATGCTATTGTAAGCAAACCTAAAACGAAGATGCTGATTTGATGACCGATATCTCCAATATTTTCATAGATGAGTATTCCGGCTCCTGCTGTAAAGAGCATCACGCCCAAATACAACAGCGATCTCAGCTCATAAAAAACAGAAACGATCTTACCCGAAGTGACTAGATCAATCTTCCTGAATTGCTCTTCCGTGATGAAGTTTTTATCGAAAAGTTCTTTGGGGGTTTCTTTCGTCATCCTGTTTATCGGTTCGGATGGATTTTATCAGCAGGCATATACATATAATCCATCGTCATATTTACCATGGCTTTTATCCCTGTAAGGAAGCCGCTTTCATCTATTATAAAATCAGGCGTGTGATGCGAAGGAGCAGTCGCCTCATTGAGATTAGTAGGCATAGCTCCTACAAAGAAAAAGAAGCCGGGCACCTTCTTCTGGTAATAGGCAAAGTCTTCTGCACCTGTCATGGCATTTATGACAATCGTGTTTTCTGCACCGGCTGCTTTTTGTAAACTGGGGAACATCTTTTGAGTTAGGGCAGGATCATTGTATGTAACTGGCGTTCCCCTTCGAATCGTTACTTCTGCTGTAGCGCCAGCACTCTCAGCTATTTTGGTGGCGGTGAGAATAATTTTTTCGTGAATCATTTGCTGCATCACCGTGTCGAGTGTGCGAATCGTTCCTGCAAACACAGCCTCTTCCGGAATGATATTTTCACGTATGCCAGAATTAAATTTTCCAACTGTAATCACCGCAGCTTCCTTCGTCAACTCTGATTGACGGCTGATAATCGTTTGCAATCCATTAATAATTTGTACCGAAACCACAATGGGATCAATACCCATCCACGGTGCGGAGCCATGAGCTTGTCTTCCTTTTACTTTGATTGAAAAATTATCAGATGCGGCAAGTAAACCTCCCGGACGATAAGTGAGCTCTCCAATTGGAGTCATCGAACTAATATGTAACCCGAAGATGGCTTCTACTTTTGGATTCTCCAGCACGCCTTCTTTTACCATCAAAGCCGCGCCACCTTCTTCTCCCACAGGCGCACCTTCTTCTGCTGGTTGGAAAATGAATTTGATCGTTCCTTTTATGTCAGTCTTATTTTTTGATAAAATTTCTGCGACACCCATTAAGATAGCGATATGTGAATCATGTCCACACGCATGCATCACTCCTGTCTCTTGTCCGTTGTAAACAACTTTTTCTTTTGAGGCGAATGGCAAACTATTACGCTCGGTAACGGGTAGCGCATCAATGTCTGCGCGTAATGCAATCACTGGACCCGGTTTTCCTCCTTTAAGCAAACCAACAACACCTGTCTTCGCTACTGGATATTGAACTTCAATCCCTAACTTCTTCAGATGCTCTGCAATGTAAGCACCTGTTTTCGTTTCACGATTGGAGAGTTCTGGAAATTGATGGAAATGTCTGCGCCACTCAATGACTTTGCTTTCCATTTCTTTGGCTTGTTGATCGAGCTTGGCTTGAAGTTTGGGACTTACCTGCGAGAAAGCGCCAATAGTAATTATTGAGAAAAGAAGAGTACAGAATTTTTTCATAGAAAGATTAATCGTTAAAAGTTAATAAGGAGTTCAACAGGTTGGTTATTTCTTCGGCATATACATGTAGTCGATTGTTAGATTTAAAAGCGCTTTCACTCCCGTGATCAATGATTTTTCATCGATCATGAAATCTGCAGTGTGATGAACTGGTTGTTTGGTCAATTTCATATCGGCCGGATACGCACCCAGGAAAAAGAAGAAGCCCGGAATTTTCTGTTGAAAAAAAGAAAAGTCTTCGGCCATCGTAACCGGTGCTGTGATGTTGACGTTAGCTGAACCTGCCGTGCGAATCAGACTTGGAGCCATGAGTGTAGTAAGTTTTGGATCATTGATAGTGGCTGGGTACATGACCAAAATATCGACATCCGCTTTCGCTCCAGCGCTCTCCGCAATTTTTGTGGCGGTTAATTTTATTTTATCGTGTACAATTTTCTGCATGTTCTCTTCAAAAGTTCGGATCGTTCCTTCCAACAGGACCTCTTCGGGAATAATATTTCTTCGGATGCCTCCATGCATGCTACCGACCGTGATTACAGCTGCACCTTTCGTCAATTCGGTTTGCCTGCTTACAATAGTTTGAAGTCCACTGATAATCTGACTGGTCACTACAATTGGATCAACACTATCCCAAGGCGTGGCACCATGTGCGCCAACACCTTTCACTTTTATATTGAACCCGTCTACAGCCGCCATTAATCCGCCAGAGCGATACGCCAACTGTCCGCTTGGTAATAAAGCCTGAATGTGCAAACCGAAGATGACGTCCACTTTTGGATTTTCAAGTACGCCTTCTTTGATCATTAGCTCCGCACCAGCAGGTGCCTCAGCCGGAGAAACTCCTTCTTCTGCTGGCTGAAAAATAAATTTGACAGAGCCTTTCAATTCACTTCTATTCTTGGATAATATTTCTGCAACTGCCATCAATATCGACATGTGCCCATCATGGCCGCAAGCATGCATCACTCCGGTTTCCTGTCCATTGAATTGAACTTTTTCCTTGGAAGCAAATGGAAGGGCATTTCTTTCCATAACGGGCAACGCATCCATGTCTGCTCTCAA
>JANOQK010000113.1:0-2171 GCA_031414855.1 Bacteroidia bacterium
TGATGTCACGAAATTTTCGAAAATTATACTCAAATAATCAACTGTACTTTCAAGGGCAGCCGCTAATTGTACTCACGATACGTTACAATTATCCGTCAGATAGAGTCTAGCTATGGTTTTCGCTCAGAAAGAGGAGTACCGTATTTCGGTTGGTATAAGAGTCGGTTGGTATAAGAGTCGGTAGTAATTTTCAATATACCGTAGCTTCAACCGAAATAAATGAGTGGAATTCCAATTTTAACAAAATCAATAGAAATAGTAGGATTAGACGATGGCAGTAACGGAAGAATGTGCGGTGTCCACCCCACTAACTGTGGAGTTTTTGTACAAATGGGTGTGAATTTGAAGTTGCGCAAAGCCTCTATTGAAATACCAGTAATTGAAAAAGTACCGGTTATATCGGTAGAAAATGTTTCTCAACTCTTACCTCGGAAACGAGGAAGGCCCAAAAGCCAGGTAACAGAATTCCAAGAAATTTGTAGAATGGAATCCGTTACTACATTCAAAGCATTCATCTGGAATAACGCTGTAGAATCATGCTGCGTGGGATTTGTGTCAAAAGCATTTCAAAAATTATATGGAGACTTATTAGAAGGTAGAATCGTTGTCATAAGCTGTGTTGGTTCGATATCGAATGTGGATGCTGACAGAAAAAGAAGCCGAGAAAATAATGGATTAGCAATGGGTATAATTATAGGATGACTTAAGAAATAAACCCAATCTTCCTACTTGTATTTACAATGGATAATGCTTTTACTGACTCCCACGAGTTAGCAATCCATGTAGACATAAGCTCTCGCGTTATAATAGTCTTTTTATCAAGGCTATCAATCAAAAATTGAGTGTACTGAGCTTTCATGAAGTCTTTGAAAGGCTTATTTACCCCAACATCTAATATTTGAAGTGTACTGGTCATATTAGCAGGCAACAATGATAGTATACAAGTATGTTCTGCAAGTTGATCACGTACCGATTTAAGCTGATGCGGCGAAAAGTTATCCATCATCAACAGGTTTAGTTGCTTAATCCCCACAGTATCAACATATGTTTTGAAACAGTGTTCAATCCAGATCTTCATGATACTTTCGTCACAGTACGCCTTCTCTTGTACACAGCAGTGTACACGGGGATCACAGTTGGAACTAGACGACTTTAATTTGGACGCTACGGATCCAGTTGCCTTGCCTTTAAAAACCACTAATGGTTTCAACTTAGCCCCGTTCAAAGCAACGGCCAAGAACACTGTGCAATGATTGGGATTTCCGGTAGTTTTAATATTTACATGTTTCTGACCTGCAATATTAACTGTAGTGTTGGGCGCCATATCAAAGTAACAACCAGTTTCATCCATATTAATAACATTACTGGATTGCAGACTATGAGTATCTATGATATTGCGAATATGGGTTACATAATCAAGATGTATGCTTCCCAGCTCTTCTTCATTAATACTTTTGGCGTCATGAGTTTTACGCCGAATAGACAAGTTGTTTCTTTTCATCATGTCATAGGACCAATTTAGACAATCTGAAAACTTTGAAAAAACACCAGGATGATTTTTCATAATAAAGGAAGCCATGTTTTTATTGGAAACAGGCAAGTTTAAATT
The DNA here is from genome assembly GCA_031414855.1 of Bacteroidia bacterium. Classification (GTDB taxonomy): domain Bacteria; phylum Bacteroidota; class Bacteroidia; order Cytophagales; family Cyclobacteriaceae; genus ELB16-189. The sequence continues at coordinate 1,610 of JANOQK010000113.1, forward strand.
CCTTTGTTGAATTACCCATTCCAATACTTCTTTTTCTTGCAATTCATATTTGAGAGGTGGTCCTTGGTGTATTTTTCTTGCTGAACCAACTAGCTCAAGATTATTTAAGGTATTCTTTTCCTTTATCCATTTTGCCAATATTTTTCTATCTATTTCAGATTCTTTGGCAATATATGCTATAGGATTTTTGATATTACTGCGTTCAGCAGTTTGTATCAACTCAATCATCTCTCTCTTTTTTGAGATTGTATATGATTGTCTCCTTTTTTTCAAAATAACTGCATCAAACTCATTTCCAATGTGATTTTCGGCAGTTAAATTATGATCAACACTTAAATCACTAGTAAAAGTCGTTGTTTCACAATTTATTGGGATAGCAAAAGAGTCGGACATGATTTGATGCCTTATTAAAAAAATACCCCCGACTCTTATACCAACCGAAATACGGTATAATAAAACTATTTATCACATTTTTTGACAAGTTACTTTATTTTGATTGCGCATCTTTAGTAATCTACTGACTCAGTGGAGATAATTGAAAAGTGAAAATAAACTGTGAAGT
>JANOQK010000114.1:0-9733 GCA_031414855.1 Bacteroidia bacterium
GGAACAAAAGTAGTTCCTGCTCTTAGCGGAAGCATGACCTTAAAAGATGCAACCAATGAAGCCATGCGTCATTGGATCAATCATCCTACCGACACACATTATATCATAGGCTCAGTTGTGGGCCCGCATCCTTATCCCGATTTGGTAGCAAGGTTTCAATCTGTAATTAGTGAGGAAATCAAAAAGCAACTTCAAGCTGAGATAGGGAACCCTTATCCTGACTATGTGATTGCGTGTGTAGGTGGAGGAAGTAATGCTGCAGGTGCATTCTATCATTTCTTGGAGGATGAGCATGTGCAGCTTATTGGAGTCGAAGCTGGCGGAAAAGGTGTAGACACCGGAGAATCTGCAGCCACAACAGTGTTAGGCAAGGTAGGTGTATTGCATGGAAGTAAATCGTTACTGATGCAAACAAGCGATGGCCAAGTGGTTGAACCGTATTCTATTTCAGCTGGCTTGGATTACCCGGGTATTGGCCCAATGCATGCTCATTTATTTGAAACAGGTCGCGTTCAATTCTTGAATGCCACAGATGATGAGGCGATGAATGCGGGTATTGAATTAAGTAGAACAGAGGGAATTATTCCTGCGATAGAAACGGCCCATGCTATTGCCGTGTTGAAGCGGATGGAATTAGACAAAGATGATGTGGTAGTGATTAATCTGAGTGGAAGAGGCGATAAGGATTTAGAGACCTACATCAAATGGGGAAAATATTGAATGATTGCCTTATAATTGTTATTTTAAAGACTTGAAAACTCTTTTTTTTCAGTTTGGAATCGGGAAGATGCCTTTACTGTATAAGGTGATGTTTGCAATCACGTTGGTGATTGGCTCGCATCAATTTGTCCATGCTCAAAATGCAAGGATGGATAGCCTTAAGAATTTATTAAGTACTGCCAAAGGGACTGAATTAGTAGATATCACAAACAAACTGGCTTTTGACTGGTACTTATATAATGTTGATTCATCTTATGAATATAGTTCTAACGCGCTGCAAATGGCAGAAGAACTTCATTATACAAAGGGCATGGCCGAGGCGACTATTTATCAAGGGATTTATCAGTATTTAACTGGAGATTCCAAAAAGGGGCAGCAACTTTTACTCAAGGCTCAAAAATTAGCAAAAGAATCTAATGCTAAAGGGCTAGAGGGTTACGCGTTCGTGCAATTGGGAAACCTGAATCGAAATTTAGGTAAATATGATTCAGCAAAATATTTTTATGATCAATCCTATTCGATCTTAAAAGATAGTTTGAATCCATGGTACTTAGGCTCGCTATACGGCAACCTAAGTAAGTATTATAATCAGACTTCTCAGCCGAAAAACGAAATCAAATATTTGCTTCGGGCCAATGCCGTGCGTGAGAAGTTGGGCGATAAGGTGCTGATGATGGATGGCCTGTTATTACTTTCCGCCTGGTATTCGAAAGAATATGAATTGGGCAAAGCGGCTGACTACTTAATTCGGGCTGAAAAATTGGTCTCAGTAAATACCCCAACAGAGATTGTGATCGATGTTAAATATCAAAGAGCAACTGTTCTGTCTAAACAAGGCAAGTATGAAGAGGCTTTATCCTTATTTGATGAAGTAAAATCCTACTACCAGCAAAATACAACTCCCCAGATTTATGTGAAGGTATTGACAGATATCGGCTATACATTCGAGCAGATAGGAGATTATGAAGCCAGTCAAAAGTTATATTTCGAAGCACTCAAGATCGCAGAGGAGAATAAGTACCCACTTGAGCAAACAAAGTTAAATGTGCGGATCGGATGGATCTACTATTATTTAAAGCAAAGTGAGTATGCTACTAAGTTTGTATTGAAAGCATTGACGCAAGCACAGATGAATAACTATCGATTGGAGGAAGGTGAGGCATATAATCTGTCTGGTATTCTTTTGGATGATCAAGGTAAGGCCGATGAAGCCCAAATGAATTTTGAAAAAGCCTTGGATATACGCAAAGAAATAAATGATAGAAAAGGTATAGCGGCAAGTCTGGGTAACCTTGGTGATCTGATGGAAACAAAGGGTAAGTTACAAGAAGCCTTAGCGTTCCATACAGAAAGTTTAGAAATCGATGAATCAATTGCTAACCGTCCTGGGATGACCTGGTCTTATTTGTTTTTAGGAAGAGTAAATATGAAGCTTAATGACTTTGGTAGAGCTGAACAATTCTATGACATGGCGGAGGACGAGGCGAGGGCATTAAAATTAGGAAACATTTTATCGAGTGTATATCGTAATCGAAGAGATATGCTTGAGCGCCAGGGAAATGTGAAAGAGGCTCTTCGGTATTCCAAACTATATGAAACCCTGCAAGACTCTGTTTTCAAACAATCAATGAGCAACCGTATCGCGAATTTGCAAAGAGGGTATGAAATGGAGCAAAAGGACAAAGAGATTGAATTACTTAATCAAGCAAAAGTATTACAGGGTAATGAGCTGGTTATTCAAAAAGCAAGATTAAGGCAGCAATGGTTTGTACTCGCCACTGTTGTTGTCGGCCTGCTCTTTTTTGGAACAGTTGCCTATCTTCTTTTTCGAATCAATAAGAAAACCAGTCGTTTAAATAAAGAGATAAGTGAACGCAATGAAGAAATACAAGCGCAGTCGGAGGAATTGATGGAGGCCAATGAGGCGTATAGCAGAATGAATAAAGAGTTGGCAGAACAGAAGGAGGAGCTAGCCACTCAATCTGAAGAGATGTCAGAGGCCAATGATGCTCTTTCTGTTTTAAACCAAGCCCTCGCGGAGAAGCAGGAAGAGATCGCAACACAAAATGAGGAGCTTACTCAGAACAATGAGGAGATAATTACCCAACGTGATTTGGTGCATGAGCAAAACCTGGAGTTAGAAAGGATAAAAAAAATCGTTGAACAGCAGAATGAAGAGATCAAAAAGCGAAATGAAAATTTGGAGATAGAGGTAGAAAACAGAACCAAAGAGTTGGTGGAGTATAACCAGCAGTTGGAACAATTTGCATTTATTTCATCTCATAACCTCAGGGCGCCTGTGGCACGAATACTTGGGTTGGGGCAACTGTTGGAACTTCCTGATAAAACTGCAACGGATGAAATTTTGGTAAAGCAAAAACTCATCGATACCACTCGAGAGCTTGACCGGGTGGTAAAGGACTTAAATACAATCCTGGAGATAAAAAAGAATAATACTGCAGTTCTTACAGAGATTGATCTGAATGAGGAAATTGAACTTATTAAGATAAATTTAGGAAGGGAGATAGTTGAGACTAAAGTGGAGATCAAATCTGACTTTTCGCGTGTTCCAATCATTAAATCAATACGGCCTTATCTGGATAGTATTCTGATTAACCTGGTTAGTAATGCCATCAAGTACCGCACCACAGATCGATTTCCTATAGTCACTATCAGCACGGAATTAAGAGGGGAGTTTGTTTGTCTTATGGTGAAAGACAATGGATTGGGAATTGACTTGCCTTTGTATAAGGATAAAATGTTTTCGCTGTACAAACGTTTTCATGATCATGTGGAAGGTAAGGGCTTGGGACTATACTTGGTTAAAACTCAGATAACTGCACTGGGTGGCAAGATTGAAGTAGAAAGTGAAGTGAATGTGGGTACTACTTTTTTTGTATACATAGAACGAAATAGCCAACCGGCTTAAAGGTTTTGTAATAATGATCGTCAATTGAATAGCGTGAGGAGGAACATAAAGCCAAAAAGTAATAATTGTATTTCTGGTAATACGATGATAATCTGCCTGATTGTAATCGGGTTAGGTTGCACGAACAAGAATAATCTGGACATTCCAATCAACCCTGTTGAATATAAGGTTGAAATAGATAATTGGAATGCTAATAGAGTGGCAAGTCTTCAATCGGAGGATGGTTGGCTAAACCTCGCTGGATTATACTGGCTAAAGGAAGGTATTAATTCATTTGGAAGTGGAGAGATGAATGATATAATTTTTCCAGAGGGCAAGATACCCGCGCGTGCAGGTTTCTTTATCGTCAATAAGGGAGCTGTAAATATGGAGGTGAGGTCAGATGTAAATATTACCATGAATAGCAGCCCGATAACTCGCGTAACTATGTTTCCGGTCGACTCATCAAAAATCGTATCAGCAGAATATGGGTCGCTCCGTTGGTTCATTATCGAAAGGGAGAATTTTTTTGGTATCAGGTTGCGTGATTTGGAAAGTACTCAAAAGTTTATGGGCATTGAAAGGTATGAGGTAGATCTTACTTGGAGATTGGAAGCTATCCTGGTGCAATTTGCTGTGCCTAAGATAATTGAGGTGGCAAATGTTTTGGGTAGGTCAACGCACCAAGTATCTCCTGGAACATTAGTATTTAGTGTCAACGGAGAAGAGTATAAGCTTGATGCGTTGGATGGCGGTGCCGAAGGTCTCTTTGTTATTTTTAGCGACAGCACAAACTCGAATGATACATATCCTGCGGGTCGTTATGTGTATGTGAACAAACCTGACGAAAACGGTGATACGTATATTGATTTTAACAAAGCCCATAATCCTCCTTGTGCCTTCACCCCATTTGCAACTTGCCCCTTGCCTCCCAAACAAAATTTCTTGAACCTATCGGTAACTGCTGGAGAGAAAAAATATGCTGCAACAGACCATTAATTTAGACGATCGACCCTAGTATGAACCGTATTCAAAAAGTATTTACAGAAAAGAAAAGTAGCATTCTCAATGTTTTCTATACAGCAGGTTATCCCAACATAGACGATACAAAAGATATCGCTTTATACCTGCAGGAAGCTGGAGCGGATATTATCGAAATCGGAATTCCGTTTTCCGATCCAATTGCAGATGGCCCTGTCATCCAGGAAAGCAATAAGGTCGCTTTGGATAATGGGATGACATTGAAAATTCTGTTGCAACAAGTAAAGGAACTGCGCGAAAAAGTAAACCTACCCATCATTCTAATGGGATACATAAATCCAATCATGCAGTATGGAATGGAGAAATTTTGTGAAGATGCCGCTGCCGCAGGAGTGGATGGGCTAATTCTTCCGGACTTGCCAATGGATGAATACCAGATAGAGTATAAATCGATTTTTGAAAAACACGGATTGAGTAATACCTTCTTGATTTCACCCACCACCTCTGAAAAACGGATTCGTCAGATCGATGAGGCCACCAATGGATTTATCTATGCCGTGTCGGCATCGAGTACTACGGGCGCCAAAAAGGGATTTGATCCTGAGCAGGAAGTGTATTTCAAAAAACTTAAATCTCTTAAACTAAAAAATCCATTTCTAATTGGCTTCGGCATTTCCAGCCACGAAACATTTTCCCAGGCATGTGAGTATTCGTCAGGTGCAATTGTAGGCAGTGCTTTTATTACCATGCTAAAGGAAAGTAAAGACTTTAAGCCCGATATTCAGAAGTTTGTAGCTGAATTAAAAAATCCTGTCAGTTAACTAAATTTCTACTTTCTACTTTCTACTTATTGAAATGATCATCCAACTTCAGCAAAATATTACTTCCGCCCAAAAAGCAAACATCATTGATGTCATAAGTAAGTTGTCATATAAGGCTACCGAAGTAAACACCCAAAAAGGGAACTACCTGGTGAGCATTGGCAAGAAAGAGTTTGACATTCGTTCGGTGGGCTCTCTGCCTGGCATTGCAGATATTCATCGAGTTTCCGATGACTATAAGCTTGTTTCGCGCAAATGGAAAGTCAACCAAACCCAAATTGACTTAGGTGACAATGTTAGTATTGGTGATGGATCGCTTTCTATCATGGCAGGACCTTGTTCAATCGAAACAGAGGCTCAGGTGGAGCAAACGCTTGCTCACTTAAAAGAGAATAAGGTTAACATTATGCGAGGTGGTGTATTCAAGCCAAGAAGTTCGCCTTATGCGTTTCGCGGATTGGGAGTGGATGGTTTGAAGATGTGGCATAAACAGGCGCGAGCAGCTGGAATCAAAATCATTAGCGAGGTGATGCAAGTGTCTCAGATTGCTGAGATGTATGACTATGTGGATGTCTACCAGGTAGGAGCGAGGAATACGCAAAACTTTAATTTACTGGATGAGTTGGGCAAAGTGGATAAACCGGTGATGATAAAGCGGGGAATCTCAGGTACAATCGAAGAACTTTTATCCTCGGCAGAATATGTTTTTTCAGGAGGAAATGAAAAACTTATACTGTGTGAACGCGGTATCCGTACCTATGAGAAAGCCAGCAGGAATACAATGGATATTAACGCCATACCCATTCTGAAAGAAAAATCTCATTTACCAGTTGTGGCAGATCCTTCACACGGCATTGGGATAAGGGAATATGTGGAGCCAGTTGCACTAGCGGCTGTGATGGCTGGTGCAGATGGAATTATTTACGAGACTCATCAAAAGCCAGAGGAAGCCTATAGTGATGGACAGCAGACGCTTGATTTTCAGGAGTCTAAATCATTAATCGAGAAATTGAGAAAAGTGATCGACCTCCGGAATAGTTTTTAGTTGCAAGTAGGGTAACTATGCTAGATATTGGAAGGATATTTAACCCGCTAAATCCTTTGAGCAATTCTACCTCTATTTTTCTTGTTGTCCTTCTGGTCTTAATAGGTTCGTGCTCCGGAAACAGAATTACCAATCATAGTATTCGGGCAGCACAAAAATTGAATGGCCTTTCATTTTCCCGCAAAGAGATTAAAACAATGAAGGGCTATCTGAAAGATAACCGAAAGGGCTATGACTCGATGCGGGCATTAACAGTAGACTACCACATAACACCTGCTTTATATTTTGATCCTCGGCCCGATAATTTCCTGGTAAAAAAAAGAGAGGGTGTATCTGATTGGAAGTTTATGGACTCTGTAGTATTGCCAGAAACGGACGAAGCAATTGCTTTCATGACGGTTGCCCAACTAGGTATATTAATCAGGCAACAGAAACTAACGTCTACGCAACTCACAAAAATCTACCTGAATAGACTAAAAAAATTCAACGACACGTTGTCGGCTGTTGTAACAATTACAGAGGAGCTTGCATTGAAGCAGGCAGAGAAAGCGGATGAAGAAATCTCCACGGGAAAATATCGCGGTCCACTTCACGGTATTCCATATGGTATCAAAGACCTGTTTGCTGTATCTGGCTATAAGACAACGTGGGGTGCTGAGCCTTACCAAAATCAGGTACTTGATGAGAAAGCAGAGATCGTTGCAAAGCTTGAAGAAGCCGGAGCGGTATTGTTAGCCAAGTTAACATCGGGTGCGCTGGCGAGAGGAGATGTTTGGTTTGGTGGTAAAACAAAAAATCCGTGGGATCTTAAGCAAGGCGCAAGTGGTTCATCAGCCGGATCTGCTTCAGCAACTGCAGCTGGACTTGTCGCATTTTCAATTGGCACTGAAACATTGGGTTCCATACTAGCACCGTCTACACGTTGCGGTGTCACTGGTCTTCGCCCGTCCTACGGCAGCGTTAGTAGGGCAGGTGCAATGACATTGTCCTGGTCGATGGATAAGGCAGGACCCATTTGCCGATCTGCCCAAGACTGTGCTATCGTGTTTGAAATAATTCGTGGAAGGAATCCTGTTATGGAAAAAGATAGATCAGTAGTGGATTATGATTTTCGTTTCAATCCATTGGATAGCTTGAAAGGTTATAAGATCGGATACGCAAAAGAATTGTTTGACAAAGACACAACCAGCACTGGTGCTAATAATTCCGAGACCTTAAAGAAATTGGCAGAACTAGGAGCAGATCTTAAAGAAATTTCTTTTCCGGATAAAGTACCGTATGAGGCATTTGATATCATTTTGCGTTCGGAAGCTGGAGCTTTTTTTGACGAGCTTGTTCGAAGTCATGGAGAACGTGAGCTATCTGAACAGGACAAGGAATCACGTGCCAACTCGTTGCGTCAATCTCGATTCATACCGGCAGCAGAATATTTGCAAGCGAATAGATTTCGTTCCGTGTTGATTGAAAAATTCAATTCAATCATTAAGGAATATGATTTTGTCGTAGTGCCAGCTGGTGGAAAAAACCAATCATTGCTTACAAATTTAACGGGGCACCCTGCCATTTCCATTCCAACAGGCTGGGATAAAAAAGGACATCCAACATCTGTTATCTTGATTGGAAATCTATATGATGAAGCGCCAATTTTGGAAGCGGCTTACATTGTTCAGCAGGCTACTGATTTTGAAGAAAAACATCCAGCTTATTTTAGTAACAAACCTTGACTATGGATACAAAAGGAATAATCGTTTACGGGATTAAGAATTGCAACACCGTGAAGTCAGCACTTGACTGGTTAAAGTTGAACAAGGTGACGTACGACTTTCATGATTATAAGTCAAAAGGCATCACCGAAATAAAACTCAAGGAGTGGGTCAAGCAGGTAGGATGGGAGAGCCTTGTAAATAAGCGCGGAACAACCTGGCGGCAACTGGATGGAAAAGTACAGGCAGGAGTAACCAATGAAAATTCAGCAATCGCATTGATGTTGGAGAAAACCAGTGTGATTAAGAGACCTTTGATAGAAAAGAAGGGAAAAGTTGTAGAGTTAGGGTTTGAGGAATCTGAATATGCTAAAAAATTCTAGTTACATCTTCTTAAGCCTTTAAATAAGAAATTAAACCTTCCAAGTACCCCTCTCCACTTGAAGCTATCTTAGGACAAAATTTTGCTCCGGAGGAGCATCCTGTCTATAGTAAAATATTTACCATTTGAGCTGGCTCCATAGGAGCCTCCTTCAACTATTACTTAGAGATGATTTTAGAAGGGTAAGGTATTGCGCAAGAAGGCTACTCATCAGATTGATTCTTATAAATCTTATATTTGAGCAATTCAAAACACAAGAAAAACGGTGGCGCAAAAAGATCAATCTGTAAAACAAACTAAAGTCGATCATTCCATTTTGCTGCGCGCTTACGAACTGATGTGCACAGCAAGGCGGATGTCAGAAACATATGAGGAAAACAGAGACCTTTGTAGCAAATATGTTCATAGTACGTCACGCGGGCACGAAGCCATTCAACTGGCAGCAGGTTTTCTGTTGAAACCTTACGATTATGCATCGCCTTACTATCGCGATGAATCGATGTTGTTGGCGATTGGCCTGGAGCCATACGAACTCATGCTTCAACTGATGGCCAAACGCGATGATCCCTTTTCAGGAGGGAGAACATATTACGGACATCCATCCTTAAAAAGAGAAGGCTTTCCTGTAATTCCGCACCAAAGTTCGGCAACCGGTATGCAAGCTATTCCTGCAACAGGCATGGCTCACGGAATAGCCTATCTCGAATCGCAGGGACTGCTCAAGGCAATAAACAAATCGGTAGCTCTCTGCTCTCTTGGTGATGGATCCGTTACGGAAGGTGAAGTGGCAGAAGCATTTCAAATGGCCGTGTTAAAAAAACTTCCTATCATATATCTGATTCAGGACAACGACTGGGGAATATCAGCCACGGGTAGCGAAATGCGTGCCATGGATGCCTATGAATATGCAGAAGGATTCAAAGGTATGGAACGAATGCGTGTGGATGGTTCTGATTTTATAGACAGTTACACGGGCTTGCAAAAAGCGTTTGACTTTGTACGAAATAATCGTGCGCCCATTTTGGTTCACGCAAAGTGCTCGCTGTTAGGACATCATACTTCAGGAGTCAGAAAGGAATGGTACCGTGGTGAGAACCTAAAACTTCAGGAACAAGATGACCCGCTTCATAAACTGGAAGGGTTTCTGTTAAGCAATGGTGAAACAAAAAAGAC
>JANOQK010000115.1:0-3158 GCA_031414855.1 Bacteroidia bacterium
GCAGCAACGAAAACAAGCAATGTGGGCAGCTACAACATTATACCAAATGGTGGTTTGGATAATAACTATACTTTCAATTATGTAAACGGAATACTCACTATTGACAAAGCTAATTCCACTGTTGTTGTATCCGATGGCCTGTTCTACTATGATGGAACTTCGAAGGAAGCTAATGCAATTGCTTATGGTGTAGGAGGTGCAATACTAAGCCCGGTAACTAAAATTTATTCTCCAGGAGGAGAATTTGCACCTGTAAATATAGGCACCTATACTGTTACAGCTTCTTTTGCTGGAAATGCGAATTACAATCCTTCTTCAAGCACCGCTTCAGCTACGATCACAATAGCTTGTCCACCCGCACCAAAGGATGTTACATCTTTTGAAACCGCTAAGGGAGGAGGATCAAGTATTCCTACTGTAACCCGACCATTGGGTACACAATCTGGCGATTTATTGATTGTGGGACTGACGTATGAAAAAGGTAACGGCTCAGCCATTACGCCACAGCTGATTGGACATTCATAAGAAAAGATAATCAAGGAAACAATGTTGGGTTGGCAACCTACTTTAAAGTAGCTAGCAGCAACGAACCTTCAACCTATTCATTTATTCTTTCAAATAGTCCAAAATGGTCGATCGGAATATCACGGGTAGAAGGAGCTGATCCCAATAATCCAATTGATACTCATAGTGGAGCCTCTGGTGGCAAAGACTTTAATGCAGTTGCTCCTTCCATCGTTACAACTACTTGCAATGCAATGATTATGACATTTTACACCAACAAAACAGATGCAACCTGGATAGCCCCAGCGGGAGCAACGGAGGTGTATGACGATCCTAATTACCAACAAGGGCTTACGTCCAATATGATGGCCTATTATATTCAGGCAAATGCCGGAGCAACCGGGCTAAAGACAGCTTCTGCTTCCAAAAGAGATTATTGGGTCGCTCAGCAAATAGCAATTAAACCTATGCAAGGTCGTTCAGGATCTAGTGCTGCAAGAGATGGTATCGCTTCTACAAACAGTAATCGCAATACAGGAACTCAAATTTCTGAGGAAAGCGAAGCTCAGGTAAATTTGGTAACCTACCCTAATCCTGTTGTTGACCGAGTTTCCATACAATTCCCTGAGTTGACCAAACAACCTCAATCCAATACTATTAGCATCTTTGATGGGATTGGTAAGTCCTATCCGGTCAATGCGATCTGGGTGGCTGAAAACACAATTATGGAGATAGATTTTTCGACCATGAATAAAGGGTTGTTTATTATCCGGGTAAGTACCGATAGCGGAGTACAAACGTTGAAGGTGTTAAAAGAATAGTATTTTCATGTTACATCTTTAAAAGGGGCTGCCTAAAAAAGGCAGCCCCTTTTTATTTAAGCACATTGGTTTGTAAATTTCGACCAACAAGAAGCTGAATGAATAAACCTAGTCTTACAATCTCGTTCGTATTTTTCATTATCGCCTTCAATGGCTTATCGCAAAATCCAGAGGCTGACAGCTTGCTTAAAATAATTTCAACTTTAAAAAACGACTCTCTTAAAGTTAACTCATTAGTCGAACTGGGTAATGCTTATCTGAGTACTGATGTACCGAAGGCATTAAAATATGCCGAAGAAGCCAGGCTACTTGCTGAAGATTTAACTTTTGTGAAGGGCAAAGGCTTTGCTATTAAGCTAAAAGGACAATGTTATGCAAAACAAGGTAATTATTTTGAAGCCATCATTCAATTTAAAGAGTCATTGGCTGCTTTCGAATCCATCCAATTTAAGGATGGTATATCGAATATGCTAAATAATTTGGGTAGCTCATATTTTATCATTGGGGATGATGCTAAATCCATAGAGTCTCATTTACAATCCCTAAGAGTTGCTGAAGAAATCAATAACAAAGCAAGAATAGCAACCAATCTAAATAATATTGGAACGGTATATTCGAACAAACCAGCTACAAGGGATAAAGCGTTGGAGTATTATTTGAAAGCACTGCCAATTTTTAAAGAAATGAAGTATGATGATGGCGTTGGAACAGTTGCCGTGAATATTGGAGAATCCTACTTCAAAAAAGGATTATACGATTCCGCTCGTACTTATTTTGAGATTTCGAGTAAAATTTTCGAAGGAACATCTGATGCCGCATATGCCTTAAGCTATCTTGGGGAAATTTATGCAGAGGAAAATAAATTCAACAGAGCATTTAACTATCATAATGAGGCTATTGAAATAACACAAAACCTTGGTGCAAACTTTGAACTCATGCAAAGTCTTCTAAGTCTTGCTAATACCCAGAGAAAAAAAGGAGATATATCTGCTTCCATATCAACTTATAAAAAGGCTCAGACAATTGGTAATGTAGTAAGGTCCCGACAAGAGCAAAAAATTGCCTACGAAGCACTATCACAATTATATGCGGAAATTGGCAACTACAAAGATGCTTACCTGTATGAAACGCTTCTAACTAACATCAAGGATACGTTATACAATAGTAGTGAAGATAAAAAAATCCAGCAATTGCAATTCAACTTTGATATTGACAAAAAGGAAGCGCAAATTGATTTGTTAACGGCCGATCAGGCATTGAAGGCAGCCACTATTCAGCGACAGAAAATACTCAATTATGCGGCAGCAATTACTGGATTTCTTTTACTCTTGGTGATTGTTGGCTTTTATTATAGGTATACCTATGTGCGCAAAACAAATAAGATTATCAAAGATGAGCGAGATCGTTCACAGGGCCTACTCCTCAATATTTTGCCAGAAGAAACAGCAAGAGAATTGGAAACAAATGGTCATGCAAAAACACGATTCTACGAAAATGTAACTGTTCTTTTTACCGATTTTAAAGGATTCTCTACAATTGCGGGTAGCCTTACTCCCATTCAACTGGTCGCTGAACTCAATGACTACTTTGTAGCATTTGACGAAATTATGGGGAAATATAATCTTGAAAAGATCAAAACAATCGGAGACGCCTACATGTGTGCGGGAGGAATTCCTACCACTAACGATACTCATCCTCTAGATGCAGTGAGAGCCGCCTTAGCCATGCAAGCGTATATGGAAAAGCGACAACACGAGAAAAACGTAACTGGTATTGCGGGGTGGGAATTGAGAATTGGCATTCACACGGGTCCTATTGTGGCCGGTGTGGTTG
>JANOQK010000116.1:0-2052 GCA_031414855.1 Bacteroidia bacterium
GCAATCTTTAACCCAATCGGTGCACCAAATTGTGCCACGGGCAGTTGAGGAAACCCATAATACATGCCGGGCTTTGTATCATCATCAATGAGCCAGCAGGGAAATTTGTCCATCGTATAAGACTCTGGCTGTTTTGTATTAACCCATGCAATGGGTTGTCGGGTTACTTTAAGTTTGCTTTCAAAAGATGGAATCAGTTGACCAGCCCATGGCCCTGCGGTAATCACCAATTTATTGCAGTGATAGATCCCCTTGTTGGTCTTTACCGTTATCACCTCACCTTCCTTATTCCACTCAAGCACTTTTTCTTTTGTATGTATAATGGCTCCTAAACGAATCGCTTGCTCAACATATAATAAGATAGCGCGCTCAGGTGTAAGAAATCCCGCATCGGGTTCGAATAATACATCATAATCATCGGGTATTTGAAATTGAGAGAAACGGTTCTTCGTTTCGGAGTTAGAAAGTGATTCTACTTTTAATTTATATTTCTCAGCCGATTCGCGAACACCTCTGATTAGAACCTCTTCTGGTTTACCTGCATACAATAAGCCGGTTGGAAAATATACCTGCGCATGTGTAACTTCTTCCAGTTCTTTCCAATTTTGATAAGCTCGCTCAAGCAGTGGAACGTAATCGGGATGTTCGAAATAAGCTTTACGCATAATCCGGCTTTGCCCTGCATGCGAACCTTGATCATGCGGGATATCGAACTGCTCCAGGCCCAAAACTTTGTATCCTTGTTTTGCCAGGTGATAGCAAGTAGATGAGCCCATAGAGCCTAAACCCAAAACAATGGTGTCAAAACTATTCTTTGTTTTCATAAACCACCACTTCGGTCTCTTTATCAAATAGAAAAATTCATCAAGACAGGGGCAATTCAATTCTAAAGACAGACCCCTTACCCAATTGAGAGGTTAAATCAATCCTACCTCCCAACTTTTCCAGAGTTTCTTTTACAATATATAATCCCAATCCAGAGCCTTTCATGGTATCGTTTGCTCTAAAAAACATATCAAATATTTTAGGCTTGTATTGATCACCAATTCCATTGTCCTCCACCTCGATCATCAATTTATCGGTATGGATAGTACTTCTCACCATAACCCAAGGATCCGATTGCTGGGGATCGTGATATTTTATTGCATTTCCAATAATATTATTGAGCACAACTTTCAAACGCGTTGAGTCCGAAGTTATCAAAGACTCTGTTGGTATTGAGTAGATCATCTTTACCTTCTCAAACCCCCGGCTAAATTTTAGCGCATCAACCACATCTTTTGTCAATTCCAAAAGATTAAACTTCTCCAGTTTAAGCTCCGTTTTTGCGTTGCGTGAATAATCGATTATTTCATGAATAAATGTATCCAGATTGCCAATGCTCTTGGTCATCATCTGAAGGTAGGTTTTTACCTCAGCCAAATCCTGACTATGCTTACTCAACTCTACCAGCCCCGTTAAGGAGTTAAGTGGGGCTTTCAAATCATGAGATGCATTGTAAACAAATCTGTCGAGGTCATTGTTTGCTTTCGATAGTTGCTGAGTCTTTTGCCATATGGCCTTATTTGCTTTATAATTGATGGAGATTAGAAAAAAAACAAGAAGTGATGATAAGGACAAAATAATGAAGAAATTGGCAATGAAGTAGGTTTGCTTTAAAGGTTCGGTAAGAGGCGGTGCCTGAATGATCTGAGGGAGATCCACGAAATAGGCGATATAAAAACAAACCAGTGTAACAAGCAAAAAACATATGCTCCAGGCAATGTTTTCGTATCCGTAAAGTGTAATAGCTACAAGGCCATAAACAACCAGATACATGTGGGTTCCAATCAAAGCTTGATCGTTATCTGTAAAGACATACAGCAAAAGGATCATAATAGAGAGGAAAATTGTACTCGCTAATTTGAAATGCCCTTGGCGATTGATTATTATCACCAAGCCGCTCGTTACTGCACACATCAAGTAATACGGAACGACTTGAAATCTTCCCAGGAGGGAATCTAAAATAACGTAGGCTACACAAATAATACTAATCAATAAGCAAAGCTGCCC
>JANOQK010000117.1:0-9353 GCA_031414855.1 Bacteroidia bacterium
AACCCAGATTATGCAATAGCCCCGACCTTTAGGTCGGGGAAATATATAAAGGAAAATATTTGGCTTCAGCCAAAATTATATTGGGCTAAAGCCCCTATTAATTTGTTTTCATTTGTTCCACGACCTGAAGGTCGTGGCAATTTTTTCTAATGCGTAATCTGGGTTAAAGTGTAGGAAGTAGTAGATTACCTCCCTCCCCCCGGACAATACTTTCTTAAATAATCAGAGTACAAAGTAGAAAGATGTTCGCGCGTCCCTTCACCTTCTGAAATGCTGTGCGTGCGATTGGGATATGCCATGAATTGAAATTGCTTATTGTATTTCACAAGTTCATTCACAAGCATTTCAGCGTTGGCGTAATGAACGTTATCATCCCCGGTTCCATGGATGTATAATAGATTTCCTTTTAGGTTTTTAGCATACGTAAGAGGGGAGCCCTTTATAAAATCTTCCATGTTTTCCTGCGGAAGTCCCATGAAGCGTTCCTGATAAATATTATCATATGTAAGTTGGTTGGCAACAGCTGCTACGGCAATACCTGTTTTATAGATATCGGGGTATTGAAACATAAGATTTAAAGTGGCTGATCCACCACCACTCCAACCCCAAACAGCGATTCTATTGGCATCTACAAATGGCCATTTCAAAATTTCTTTTGCGGCCATTGCCTGATCGTTGATATTAAGAGTTCCGATTTTCCTGTAAATAGATTTTCTCCATGCACGGCCTTTAGGTGCTGGTGTTCCGCGGTTGTCGATGGTCATATAAATGTATCCTTCTTCAGCAAGATCCCCATTAAACAGGTCGTTGTCACCGCTACCATATTCATCTTTAACATTTGCGCCAGCAGGTTCTGTATAGACCATAAACAGAACAGGATATTTTTTCTTTGGATCAAAGTTTTTTGGTTTCACCATCAGCCCGTCCATCTCCACGCCTTCTTCTGTTTTTACTTTAAAGAATTCTACCTTTTTATCTTCTTGTAAGATCTTCAGTTGTGAAGTGATGCTTTCCTTTTCAAAAAGGGGCTTATGTTGTGGCAGGCTAATGAATTCGTTAGAATATTTCGTAAAAGAATTATTAAAGGTATGCATAGCATAATTGCCGTTAGGTGAGATACTGTAACCGTGTGATCCCGGCATGGATGCGGGTGACACCATCTCAGTCTTTCCCTTTCCATCCAATTTAGTTTTATATAAATACTTTTGCGTGGCATTGGTAGGCGAAGCGAGAAAATAAATCTCATTATTCTTTTCATCAATAAGCCTAGTGTCCATGACGTCAAAATCACCTGCGGTAATGAGCGTTTCTTTAGATCCATCTTTTGTCACTCTATATAAATGTCGCCATCCGTCTTTTTCGCTGGCCCAAATAAATTCTTTGCCTCCATTGATCCACTCAAACTTGTGACGGAATGTGAGCGTGTAAGCATTTTCCCATGGGCTATTCACGTCAATCCATGACTCATCTTTTTCGGTGTAGATAACTTTGGCATCTCCAGATTCGGGATTGCAGGAGAAAATTTTGCTTTCGTTTTGTTTGCGGTTCAATTGTTGAACAAAAAGTTCTGTTGGTGAACCCCATTCCATTCTGGGCAGATAATGCTGTTGAGGATCGCCAGGAATGTTCAGCCAATTTACTTTACCTGTCGTAATGTCGGCCACACCAATTTTTGCGGGAGATGGACTTTGCCCAGCCGTTGGATACTCAACGGGAACGATTTTCGAATAGATTGAGTCCGTGTTATTGATCATATAAAAATCGCGAATCTTAGTAGCATCTATTTTCCAAAAAGAGATCTTTTTGTTGTCAGGACTCCATTGAAAGCCATCACGGCAAGCAAACTCCTCTTCATATGCCCAATCAAAAGTACCATTGATAGTTCTACGCGAACCGTCTGTAGTTAATCTTTTGATAGTGTGCTGGGCAATATTCTCTATGTACAAGTCAAACTCGCTCACGTACGCCACATTTTTTCCGTCTGGCGAGAATTTCGCAAATCGCAGAGATGATTCAGGTTGTGTCTGTCCGATTTTTGAAAGTGATTTTGTTTTAAGATCGAGCACCCAATAATCTCCTTGCGTATCTAATCTCCAGACTTTTTTAGTATTTGTATAAATCAATACCTGTTGCCCATCCTCAGAAAAGGCATAGCTTCTTAGGTTGATATTTTTATTAAATCCCTTGGGCGTAAGGTCTGTCTTTGAAATGATGACCCTCTTTTTGTTTTCTGGCAGGGTGTATTGAATCAGTTCTGAAGATTCAACTTTGAAATACGAATTGCCATCTAAAGACCATCGTAATTCCTGGCTGAAAATGATAATTGGTGTAAAAATGAAAAGAAGGCACAAAAACTTTTTCATACAGTCTGGTTTAATTACTCAAAAGTAAGAATGCCCGGCTAAGTTCCACACGCCTTTTGTGAAAAGCTCATCCGGCTTTCTGGACAGGGCAATAGCGAAATTCTGAAGGCCGGTGTCTAAGATCAAAACCTCGTATAATAAGTTACTTGCACTATTTTATAAATTTTGTAACTTTTGACACTTTAATTTTCGTTTCATGGCCAAACTCAAGAACATTGTCAAACAACTTTCAGAGAAGGACTACAAAATTATATACGATTCACTGCTTGAAAGCAATGCCGATAAGTCTGGGTATTTGCTAAAAGCATTGCGTGAGCGCCAGCTCTCCGATAGCAAGATAATGGTGGAGTTGGAGGTAAATGCCAATGCCTATTATACACTCAGGTCGCGGCTGAACCAGAAGATTGAAGAGCATTTGCTACAGCAGATGGAGAGCCCGCGCACGGATATACTTCGCAAGGTGGCGAGCCTGAATGAGGTATTGTTTACCCAAAAAAGGACGATATCAATTGCTACGCTAAGGAAACTGGAGAAGGAATTGATTGATTACGATTTGGCTAACGAATTGACCACTGTGTATAAATCTCTTAAAAAGATACATGCCAATTCCCCTGATTACTTTAACTACTCACAACTTTATAACCGCCATGTAGCCTACATGTTGGCGGTAGATAAATCAGAGGACTTGCTGGTAGATTATTTCAAAAAGTACGGAAGCTATTTATTAACATCGGATGAAACGGAGAAACTTGGCCTGACCTTGTTAATGAAGGAAATGCAGAATGTGGCCAAACTTTATGAATCGCACCGCCTCTATGTCTTCCAGAGTTGCATGTTGATTTTTCATCGGTTGTTTGTAGAACGTGACGATAATATGCAACAAGAGGGTGAATCTATTGAAGATATTTTTGCCCACGTTCAGAAAATATTTGATACGTATACGCTGGATCCGGTTTACTATCATATGAACCTGGTCTTTGAGTTTCTGAAACTGGAATATTACAACCATTACAAAGTGTATCGCCAGGCCGAGAAATATTTTGAGGAGGTGAATGATGCTGCTTCCAACCTGTTGGTGAATTATCCTTATTATACATTCTCAGCTCAATTTCTTATTTCTAAGCTTGAACGGTATTTGCGTCTGGGTACGGAAAAAGAGTTGCATGCAGAAAACGAAAGTATGTTTCTGGATTTTGAGGCCGACCCGCTGGATGTGCCTAAGCACACTATTTACATAACATATAGGGCATTATCGAGCTATTACGTGGGCAAGTTTTCCGAAGCCGCCAAATTGCTCAATCAATTATTAAACGATGTGAGCCTGAAGAAATACCCATTTGCTCAAATGGAAGTAAAGGCACTTCTGGCATTGCAGTATTGTATGCTAAAGGATTTTGAGCTGTTCAATCAATTGTCCAACAGCGTGCAGCGCCAAATCAGAATGTTTGGAAAAGACGATTGTGAAAATGTGCTACTCTTTCTTAAGATTCTGAAGATTGCAGTGAGTGAGGCGAAAAAGGAAAAGCCCAAGAAGATTTCCGCCCTGATCCCGAAGTTCAAGTCAATACACGTAAGCTACTTTGCGCCTACCATGTTAGTTAAAATGGATGAGACCTTTATTGAAAACCTAACAGCCTTGGAAGTTTAAACATCCAATTTTAAAAGACTGTCGTGAGATAGAGGTTTGTTGAGGTACAGTTTTACGTTGGTATATTTCTTCGAACGGTTGAAATCCTGAGGATTGATTGAAGAGGTGAGCATCACAATGCTGCATTTCTTTTTGGACACGTTACCTAACTTTTCGAACTCATCCAAAAACTGAAATCCATCCATCAGTGGCATATCAATATCCAAAAAGATAACATCTGGCAAAACTTTATCAGCCACATCCATACGTTCCATATTTTTCAGAAACTCAATAGCACTTTTAGCGCCTGTATGGGTATAAATGTTTTCGGTAATGTTGGCGGCCTCAATCATTTTTTGATTAATCAGATTGTCAATCTCATTGTCATCAATCAACATTACGGTGCGGTACTTTTTTTCTGCCATGGTTTTTGGTTTGAACGATTAAAAATAGGCCAATGTCGGGTAATATCCAAGCCTCCTGACTGGCTAATCTAGCTAATATTTGACCAATGCTCTAGAGGTCAAATTTAATTCCTTGAGCCAATGGCAAACTGTTTCCGAAGTTAATGGTGTTGGTTTGCCTTCTCATATACACTTTCCATGCATCGGAGCCTGACTCCCTTCCTCCACCAGTTTCTTTTTCGCCTCCAAAGGCCCCGCCTATCTCTGCTCCTGATGTACCGATGTTAACATTCGCAATTCCGCAATCCGATCCGCTTTGTGAAAGAAACTTTTCCATCTCTTGCATGTTGGTTGTCATGATAGCTGAAGATAGACCTTGTTGTACACCGTTTTGAAAACCAATGGCTTCGTCTATGGTTTTATATTTGATCAAGTATACGATCGGAGCAAAGGTTTCCTGTTGCACAATGGTGAAATGATTTTGGACCTCAGCAATAGCAGGCTTGACATAACATCCCGATTCATAGCCCTTTCCATTTAACACACCGCCAGAGACCACCAATGAGCCACCTTCTTCTTTCACTTTTTTCAATGCACCGGTATACGCCTTTACAGCAAGTTTGTCGATCAACGGGCCTACGTGATTAGTTGTATCGAGCGGATTGCCAATGACGAGTTGACTATATGCTTTTTTTAATCTGGCTTTTACTTCTTCGAATATACTTTCGTGAATGATCAGCCTCCGTGTTGACGTGCAACGCTGACCGGCAGTTCCCACAGCTCCAAATACAGCACCGATGATCGACATATCCAGATTTGCATTTTCAGTAATTATGATAGCGTTGTTTCCTCCCAGTTCAAGTAAAGAACGTCCCAATCTTTCGCTCACCGTTTTGGCAACAGCCTTGCCCATCCTGACTGAGCCAGTAGCCGACACTAAAGCAATGTGTTCACTGGCTGCCATGAGTTGGCCAATTTTAAAATCTCCGTTTACTAATCCAGACACGCCTTCTGGTACGCCATTCTTTTCAAATACTTTATTCACAATATTCTGACATGCTATGCTACATAACGGTGTCTTTTCAGATGGCTTCCAAATGCAAACATCTCCACATACCCAAGCTAGCATCGTGTTCCATGCCCAAACCGCCACGGGGAAATTGAACGCTGAAATAATGCCAACTATTCCCAATGGATGATACTGCTCATACATACGGTGACTTGGTCGCTCGGAGTGCATGGTAAGTCCGTGTAGTTGGCGCGATAAACCAACAGCAAAATCACAGATGTCAATCATCTCCTGCACTTCACCTAATCCTTCCTGATAGGACTTGCCCATTTCATAGGAGACCAACTTTCCAAGTGGTTCTTTATACTTCCTCAAAGCCATTCCTATTTGCCTTACTACTTCCCCACGCTTAGGTGCTGGCACCAGGCGCCATTCCTGAAATGCTTTTCGCGATTGCGAAATAACTTTATGAAAACTGGCTTCGTCAGCGGATTGAACTTTGCCTATTAATTTTCCGTCTGCCGGTGAATAGGATTCTATATAGCCTCCTTTTGATCTGATCCACTTTGTTCCGGTTGAGACTCCTGCGTTGCTGCTTGAAACTCCAAGAGTTTTAAGCGCTTCTTTTATACCAAATTGTTCCATAGCTGCTTTAAATTAAAGACGAACAAAAGTAGTCATTTTGGCAACGGCCTGAATTTTGTAAATTTAATTCTACTAAAAAATTTCAATCGTGAAAACTGTATTAGCGGCCTCCATTATTTTGATGTTTCTCAACTCCTCTAAAATTGATCCTGTTGTTACGGAGGGGTTGGTGTCCTTTGAACCTGAAAGCATGGCAGGGATGACTGATCAACATAATCTTTGGAGGAAGAAGGTAGGCGTTTCGCCCCTTACCTGGTCCGATGAGCTTGCTTCATTTGCGCAGCAATGGGCTGATCACCTTGCAAAGAAAGGTTGTGAGATGGAGCACCGACCAAGGTCAGGAGAATTTACACAGAAGTATGGCGAAAATATTTATTGGTGCTCGGGTATGAGAGCAACTCCTCAAGGCGTAGTCGATTCGTGGGCATCCGAGTTAGAATATTTTAACACGAAGACATTAGAGTGTGAGAAGGGAAAGGTTTGTGGGCATTACACGCAAGTTGTTTGGAGTTCCACACAACAGGTTGGATGCGCCATGGCTAAGTGTGGAGATCAGGAGATATGGGTGTGCAATTATAATCCTCCGGGCAACTGGGTTGGACAGAAACCTTATTCGAAGAAATAATATTTTGTTAGTGGACTTTGATAAATAGAAGAACTACCACACTACACCGTACGTTCCTTTGTCTCCGGTTTTATAGACACCTTCTACCAAAATTCCTCCCTTTTTTATTTCAAGTATACGGTTGAGGTCTTCCACGTTATCTACAGGCACTTTATCAACAAAGGTGATGATGAATCCTGCTTTGATGCCGGCCTTTTCCCAACTGCCTTCTTTTACAGATTTCATCAGTACACCTCCATCCAGATTCATTTTTATCAAATCACGGTAGGCCATATTTTCAAATTGTCCTCCCCCCAGTTCAAACTCTACTTCCTTCTTAAGCATCTCTAGTGAGCTTTGATAGTTTTTTAAAATTGCTTTTGCTTGCTTGTCTTCTCCATCCCTGCGGTAGGTAACGTCTATCTTGTTTCCCGGCCTGTTTCGAGCTACCCATTCCTGCATCTCTGAAACAGAACCGACAGCGTGCTCATTAATTTTAGTGATGACATCTCCCTCCCGAATTCCCACTTCCTGCGCTCCACTGCCTTCTGTAACCCGCGTTACAAATACGCCTTGCATTAAATCGAGATTTTGATCTTCTGCAAGTTCTGCTGTAACATCAGTGATTTGAACACCAAGCAACCCTCGTTGCACTTGACCGAATTCTAACAGGTCGTCCATGATTTTTTTTACCAGACTGACAGGAATTGCAAATGAATAACCTTGATATTGTCCAGTGGATGTCGCAATAGCTGAATTAACCCCAATCAGTTCGCCTTTCAGGTTGACAAGAGCTCCTCCACTATTTCCAGGGTTAACGGCAGCATCGGTTTGAATAAAGGATTCTACCTGCAAATTATTTTTATCTCGAAGTATTCCAATGTTCCTTGCTTTGGCACTGACAATTCCTGCTGTTACTGTGGAGTTCAAATCAAATGGATTTCCAATAGCCAACACCCATTCGCCAGGAACTACACTATCCGAATCTCCATATTTTACAAACGGAAGATTAGTAGCCTTAATTTTTAATAAGGCCAAATCAGTTGATGGATCGGTGCCTACTACTTTTGCATAAAACCTTTGATTGTTATTCATGACTACTTCCACATGGCTGGCATCTTCAATCACATGATGGTTTGTCACCACGTAGCCGTCATCCGAAATGATAATGCCAGAACCTGAAGAGCGTGCAAGTGGATTGAGATAATTGTCTAATGGGTTCAAACTAAATTTTCCGGACCCATACACAGTACGTATATGAACAACTGCCGGAGTTACTGATTGAGCAGCACTTTTGAAGTTGAGCGTGGATGGTACTTGCAACGAAGAATCTTTGGAGAGACTCGTGAATTTTAGATTTTGTCTTTGTTCTATTGATGTATAAGAAGGGGTCAATACATTGAGGTAGCGAACCGCATACATGATTCCCAAAACAGCGCCTATAAATGCTGACAGAACAATAGTCGCAAACAGCAATCCTTTCCTCATATCACGTATCGTTTACAGAAAGTTAACGCCATTCTGTTAAAAAAGTCTTACCTGTAATAAAAAAAGACGCCCCCTTTCGAGAGCGCCTTCACTTAACCCCAACCCAATATAAAACCTTTAGGCCACTTCCCTTCTCCTTGTGGAGAAGGTGGCGAAGCCGAATGAGGTGTTTAATTTACTTTGATCGTTTGCTTCAATGCTTTTTTTTCATCCTTAGGGATGCTTAACTCCAAGATGCCATTGTTGTATTTGGCATTGATCTTTGTGGCATCTACATTCTCAGGAAGATTGAAAGATCTGCTGAAGGAACCATACTGCGTTTCGATGGAATGAAAGTTTTGCTCTTTCTTTTCATTTGAAATTTTTCTTTCGCCACTTACGGTCAGATGATTGTCATTCAACTCAATCTTGAAATCGTCTTTGCTTAAGCCGGGTACCGCAAATTGGATTTCATATGCTATTTCAGTTTCAAGAATGTCCACTTTGGGCACAAATGTGCTACCTCCATTGCGGGCAATTGACTCATTAAAGAAACGGTCGACCAGATTGCTGAACGAAGTCGGCATGTAGTCATTCGGGTTATAACGGATGATGCTCATAGTATTAATTTTTTGGTTTAACATTGATTTTTTAAAATCTATAAGCCATTCAGGAAAAAGTATGCCGATGATGATTTACCCCTATTTGTAAGACAATATGGCTTAAAAATGATTATTATTGTCATAAAAGTAGCCATATTGTCTTATTTTTGCCATTTGTAAGTTTATAAATCAGCCTTATTCATGTTGAACAAAACCTATTTAGTTGAACCTGTCCTGAAAGAACAAACCAGTTTGCTTGGTGAAGGCCCTGTCTGGGATCCACATCGTCAGGTGATTTGGTGGATTGATATTTTGAATGGAAAAATTCATGAATACAGTCCTGCATTAAAAACGCATCGAGCAATATGGGTGGGGCAAATGATTGGCTCGATCGCCTTGTGCACTACCGGAAATTTTATTGCTGCCCTTCAACATGGTTTTGCATTTATAGACAGAGCAACTGGTGTAGTAAAAATGATTGCTGACCCAGAACAACATTTAGAGGGCAATCGGTTTAATGAAGGTAAGTGCGATCCTGCCGGAAGATTTTGGGCTGGCACAATGGCACTTTCTGAGACACCTGGTGCGGGCAGTCTTTATGTTCTTCAAAAAGATCTCCAACCAAAAAAGAT
>JANOQK010000118.1:0-3800 GCA_031414855.1 Bacteroidia bacterium
CTGGACGATCCAATATTCTTTGACTCCGGCTTGTTCGTATATTCCGTACTTCTCATGAAGGTCTTTCTTAACGGAGGATTTAGATATCACCTCCACTACTAAGTCGGGAGCTCCGGTGCAGCCCTCTTTTGTTATTTTTGATGGATCACACACCACCGTTATATCTGGCTGCACAACCGTGGTTTTAACACCTGAGTGATCGGGCAAAGTAACGTCAAAGGGGGCGGCAAAAACTTTGCACGACTTGCCCTTGAGATATTGATAGATGCATGAACTTATTGCCACTGTAATGTGCTGATGCTGGCTTGACGGAGCCGGTGACATTTTGAATATTTTACCCATGATCAATTCTACCCGATCGGTAAACTGCCAGGTGAGGTAATCGGCATAGGTATAACTTTTTGTTATGTCCAATTGACTGATGTCGGTGATGGGTTTCATGTCAACGCTTAATCAATTTTTATGGCGATAGACAAAGATAAAAAAAGTAGGCAGTATCAAGTAGTAAGAATCAAGTAGTAAGATTTGAGCTTAGGCTTAACTTCCAGATTAAAAGATTGGAAAATTAAAAGATTGGATTGAAATGCTTTTTACAGCGAAGGGGCGCGAAGGGTTGGAGTTTCAGGTTTAGGGTTTTAAGTTCCTTGTTTCAGGTTTTTCGATTGGAAGAATGTTCACCAAAAATAAATATTATAAAGTGAATATAATCCCCAAAAAAGTACTAAAGGCGGTGGTTAGATACTAAAATGTTATAAATGGATAAGATAATAAGAATTAAGAAATCAACACCTTGTTAAACAAGCATCAGCTTACTAATCAAAAAAAGTGTTTGGTAAGGAGGTTTTTTTAACCGCAAAGGCGCGGAGGCGCGAAGTTTTGGGGTCTCCGTTTTCAAATTTCAAGCTCGAAAGATTAAGAAATTGGAAGCTTAAAGTCTGAAGCTTAAAGAAGTCTAATATTACCTCGATAGTTTCCAAAACTTAAAAATCATTTCAATAAACTCCTTCAACTCCTTCAATGGCACCATGTTTGGTCCATCGCTCAAGGCTTTCTCGGGGTTGGGGTGTGTTTCGATGAAAAAACCATCCACGCCAACAGCTGCGGCTGCTTTCGCTAAGTAAGAAGCGAACTGTCTATCGCCACCTGAAGTACCTCCAAGTCCGCCTGGTCGTTGAATGCTATGCGTTACATCAAACACAACAGGTGAATACTGCCGCATGATAGGAAGTGAACGCATGTCTACTACCAAATTGTGATAGCCAAAACTTGAGCCACGTTCGGTCAGGAATACATTTTTATTTCCCTCTCCCCTCACCTTATCTACGGCATACTTCATGTCTTCTGGCGCCATGAATTGTCCCTTTTTTACTTTTACCGGCTTACCCGTTTTGGCCGCGGCCACCAATAGATCTGTCTGACGACAAAGGAAGGCAGGGATTTGTAAAACATCTACCACCGCTGCCACTTCTGCGCATTGATAGGATTCATGCACGTCTGTTACAACAGGGACATCCAAATTTTTTCGCACCATGGATAGAATCTCAAGACCCATGTCTACAGATGGACCACGGTAGGAATTTGATGAAGTACGGTTGGCTTTATCAAAGGATGCTTTGAAGACATAGTCGATACCCAGCTCCGCGCAGATCTCTTTTACTTTTGTGCCCGTCTCCATGCATAGGTCGTAACTCTCGGCAGCGCAAGGGCCAGCGAAGAGTACCATCTTGTCGCCACCCAGGGTGATCTTGTCGGTTAGTTGGACTTTGTCTTTAAAAATTTCCACGCTCTTAAGTTAATCGTTATCAGTTAATGGTTAATCGTAATAGCTCGAAGTTGAAAGCTTAAAGTTAAAAGCAGAAAATCAAAAACGTTATCATTTCAAGATTTTGTCGAGTATCCCTTGCGAAGCTAATACTAAGTCACTTATCTCTCTCACTACACCTTGTCCGACTTTGGCCGATTTAACTATATCCACTTCTTTCTTGATATAATCAAATGTTTCAGCATGACAAGCGGATAAACCACAGGTTCTTAATATTCCAAGGTCGTTGATGTCATCCCCAATATAGGCTACTTGCTTCTTCTTTAGTTTGTGAAAGGCGATCAACTTCTCAAACACCGAAAACTTGTCCATGATGCCTTGGTGACAAAAATCCAGTTTCAACTCTGCTGCCCTGTTGCTTACCACTTTTGAATCGCGTCCGGTAATAATCCCCACCAATATTCCGGCTCTCTTCAGATGAGCTATTATATATCCATCTTTCACATTGAAGTTTTTTATTTCCTTCCCTGTTTCATCATAGATGATTCGCCCATCGGTGAGCACGCCATCCACATCAAAAAAAATGGCCTTGATCTGGGCCGCTTTCTTGATCTGGTCTTTGGAGTATTTTCCTAATACTTCTTTTACGGGCATCGGTATCAGTTAATCGTTAATTGTTAAAAAGATCAAAGCAGTAAGTTTAAAGCTGAAGGCATTGGTTCTTCGGCTAAATTCACGAAAATTAGATAAAATTATCTGTTCTGCTATGAAAATTGCAAAGGTTGGGATTTCGCTCATCATTACTATAAGTCTTGTCTACTTCCTGAACCGAGGCTGGAATTTTGGGGCACCCATTCCTCCTCTTGGAAAATTTTTGGATCCCTTTCACGGCTTTTGGCAAAATGCGGAGGCAGGTAACGTGAAAGATCATACGCTTTCAATTCCTGGTCTTAAAGAAGAGGTGACTATTATATATGACAGTCTGTTGATCCCACACATCTTCGCCAGCAACGATGAAGATTTGTATATCGCGCAAGGATATGTAACAGCGCAACATCGCTTGTGGCAAATGGAATTTCAAACGCACGCAGCTGCAGGACGCCTTTCAGAAATTGCAGGAGAAGCGGCTTTAGATTTTGATCGTGGGCAAAGAAGAATTGGCATGGTGATGGGAGCCGAGAATAGCATAAAAATAATGCATGACGATCCTCATGTTGGAAAAGCCTTAACTGCATACACTACAGGTGTTAATACATTCATAAGCCAATTAGCGTATGAACAGCTTCCTCTCGAATATAAACTTATGGACTATGAGCCTGAACAATGGACAGAATTAAAAACAGGTTTCTTCTTAATGTACATGGCGAAGACACTTAATAGTGGTGAGAATGATGTGGAGATGACCAATGCACTCAAACTCTTTGGGAAAGAAGCACTCGATTTACTTTTTCCTGATCGTGAACCAGTCAGTGATCCAATCGTTGATAATTCTGGCGGTTGGAAATTCAATTCAACCTTACCGGATTCTATTTCCGAGGCTAGCCAAGCCGAAATTGTGTCCATAAGGCCACTGGAAAAACAACCTAAAGGTATTGGCAGTAACAACTGGGTCGTAAGCGGAAAGAAGACGACTACCGGAACTCCTATTTTATGTAGCGATCCTCACCTCGGCCTTACGATGCCTTCCATTTGGTTTGCAATTCACCTGAATGCGCCTGGTGTAAATACAATGGGATCATCTTTTCCAGGAGCGCCCTGCGTGATTATTGGGTTCAATGACTCCATTGCCTGGGGGCCAACGAATGCTCAGCGCGATTTAGTAGACTGGTATAAAATCACATTTAAAGACAACACTAAAAATGAATATCTGAGTGATGGCCAATGGAAGGCGTCCAAGAAAGTCATTGAGAAATTCGGCATCAAAGGCAAACCCGATTTCTTTGATACCATTGTGTTTACTCATCAGGGGCCAATACCTTATGACGAAAGCTACCATGGCGACAATCAGAACAAACACTACGCTTACCGATGGATAGCA
>JANOQK010000119.1:0-9852 GCA_031414855.1 Bacteroidia bacterium
ATTTATCGACCAACCTTCGCTATCTTACTATAGAGCCAAGCTTGCGTTTTGCGCCAAGCAAATCTGGTTTTTATTTGTATGCAGGTCCACGGTTTGCTTTTAATAATGCAAGCTCATTCACCTACAAGCAAGGTGCTAATCCTGCCATCCCGGATCAGCCCGTAAATCCGGATGTAACTAGTTCGTTCAGTGCAATGAATAAAATGCTGACTTCGATGCAAATTGGAGCAGGGTATGATATTCAACTTTCATCAGATGAAAAGCAGTGGAAAACTGTTCTTTCACCTTTTGTTTCCTATCATCCTTACTTTGGTCAAGACCCACGGTCTATTGAAACCTGGACGTTGACCACGGTGCGTGCTGGTGCAGTGCTTAAATTTGGACGTGGTGAAAAAATCGCACCTCCAGCAAAAGCGGCTGTTATTGTACCTGTTCATAATGTTAAATTTTCAGTGGTCTCTCCTGCTAACGTTCCGGTGGAGCGTAGAATAAGAGAAACTTTCCCGATCCGTAATTATGTATTCTTCGATTTAGGATCGACACAAATTCCAGATCGTTATGTATTGCTTACAAAAGATCAGGTGAAGGATTTCAAAGAAGACAGACTGGAAACATTTACACCTAAGCGTTTGTCAGGCCGTGCAGCGCGCCAAATGACTGTTTATTATAATGTGCTGAATATCCTTGGCGACCGCATGCAGAGAAATCCTACTGCTGTTGTCAGGTTGGCAGGAGCATCGATGGAAGGTGAAAAAGATGGACTTGCTATGGCGGAGTCAGTGAAGAAATATCTGGTAGATGTATTTGGAATTGCACCTGCGCGGTTGAATACCGAAGGACGCATCAAGCCAAGAATTGCTTCTGAACAACCAGGTGGTACAAAAGAGTTGACACTTCTTCGTGAAGGCGACCATCGTGTGTCCATTCACAGCGAGTCGCCAGCCATTTTGCAAGAGTATCAGACCGGACCAAACGTGCCTTTGGCACCCGTGGAAATTGTTACCGTGTTTGATGCACCTGTTGATAGCTACGTTAAAATAAATGTCAAAGGAGCGAAAGAAGCATTCTCAACATGGTCTTTAGAGGTTAAGGACGATAAAGGAAAGATTCAGAATTTTGGCCCTTACACAGAAGAGTTTGTAAGCATACCAGGTAGATCCATTTTAGGTGAACGTCCTTCAGGTGACTACAAGATCACGATGATTGGCCAGAATGACAAAACGGTAAGGAAAGACACTACTGTGCACATGGTACTGTGGACTCCTCCTAAAGATGAAATGGGAATCAGGTATAGCGTTATTTATGAATTCAACGATTCAGAAGCTATCCTAGCTTATCAGAAGTATCTTACTGATGTGGTAGCACCAAAGATTCCTAAGGATGCAACAGTTCTTATCCATGGTTACACTGACGTAATCGGAGATGAAGCGCATAACCTGGAATTGTCATTGGCCAGAGCCAACGATGTACGAGGCATTCTTGAAGGTGCCATGGCGAAAGCGGGCAGAACCGATGTTAGTTTTGAATCGTACGGATTTGGTGAAGATGAAAAATTAGCACGATATGAAAACAATTATCCCGAGGAACGTTTTTATAACCGTGGGGTAGTAATTGATATTATACCTAAGAAGTAATTTCAAAATAAGACTCACTTGATAAAAAAGGCTGTTTAAAGAAATTTAAACAGCCTTTTTCTATTTCTGAAGATCAACCCAGTCTTGAATCCAGGCACTGCCATCTGGGAAAATAGTATACGATGGGGATATAATTGCCCTTCGTTCAAAGAAAGCCCGACTTTTAAAGCCATTCAGGGATGTAGGAAGTTGGCACGAATTTCCCCTTATAGCTATTATAAATAATCATAAAACCCATTAATGATGAAAACGATTCAAAAGCATATTCCCAATGGAAATAAGGTAACAAAAGTTATAGCGGTTTTTTTAGCGCTATCATTCTTGACATTGGCTTGCAATAATTCTGATCAGACCTCGAGGTTAGATGTTAGGTTAACCGATGCACCTGGCGATTATCAACAAGTTAATATTGATATTCAACAAGTAGAGGTTCATTCAGAATCAGGAAATCAAACAGGTGGCTGGAAGGCACTAGAGGTACAGAAGGGTGTTTACAATCTGCTGGAATTAACCAATGGGTTGGATACACTGCTGGCTACGGCTGAACTTCCTGCGGGAAGAATTTCTCAAATCCGACTGATCTTAGGAAATAACAACACGTTAAAAATTGCCGGAGTTGTAAGTCCGTTATCCACGCCAAGTACTCAACAATCTGGTTTGAAATTAAATGTTCAGGCAGAATTGAAAGAAGGCGTAACCTATACCATCTTACTTGACTTTGATGCTGCTAAATCCATCCTTGAAAAGGGCAACGGAACGTTTAGCCTTAAACCAGTTATCCACGCACTAAGCGAGCCCACAAGCGGAGCGATAAGAGGTGTGGTTACCCCATTAGTATCAGCGCCTGCGGTATTTGTACTCTTGGGTAGCGATACGGTCGCCACAGCCTATACCGATGAGTCAGGAAAATTTCTGGTGAGAGGTGTACCAGCAGGAAACTATAAAGTCAGTTTCGATCCTAAGGTTGGATATACGGGCGTGCAAAAAGAAAATATCAACGTTACAGTTGGTCAAATTACTGATCTAGGTGTAATCAATTTCTAAACGACTAAATCAAACGAGATGAAAGCTTCAAAATTAATGCTCATTGCAATCCTGCTGTTTGTTTCAAATGTGTTGATGGCACAGGTGACTGTCACCATTGGTTCGCCACCAGCCTGGGGGCCTGTGGGGTATCCGGAAGTGCGGTATTATTATCTGCCAGATGTGGAGGCCTATTATGACATTCAATCAACCAAGTTCATTTATTATCAACCAACAGGATGGGTGTATGCGTCTCGCCTTCCTTCCCGGTATAGACACTATAACCTGTATGATGGATATAAGGTAGCGATGACAGGTTATCGCGGAAACACACCTTACGATCATTTTACAGGACATAAAAGAGATTTTAAAAAAGGAAGTTACCATGGGGAAAAGCAAAAGACAAATGGCAGCCAAGGTGGTAAGAGCAAAAACAAGAAGAATCATTGAAGTAACAACTTGGCAATTAATTATTTCTATAAACGAAAACATATAAATTATGGAAAACAAGTACAAGAATGGTGAGGTAGTGTTTGACAGAATTCGTCCAACTCAAAAATTGGTAGTCCGGGGTTATCTTAACGGGATCTATTATTGCAAATCGCAGGAGGCCAACACCCAAAAGGAGCTCGTATATTTTGAAAGAGATCTGAAAGCGGAAAACATTATTGCGCGTGTTTTTTAAAGATGTCGTCAATTAATGTTGTGCATAACCATACACAGTGTGTGTAAATAAATCACCATGAAAAAAATCGGAACTCGTTGTGGTTGAAATTTATCGGTTTTGAAGTAGGCATGGATATATCAATACATAAAGGGGTTGATCAGATCCTAAAACACACACAGGAGATGTACACATAGAGTTGCAGGTTGTTTGGACCGGTAACGGCATCTTACAAACAAGACAAAATACCAATGGACAAGAATGTAAAAAAAATAGGTTTTGATCTAAAAGTCTCACATGGAACCCAAACAACACACTCTCCAGATTTTATTGGCCGATGACGATATTGACGATTGCTCTTTCTTTGCTGAGGCATTGAAGGAAATACCGATTGCCACTTATCTGACTACCGTGCGGAACGGGGAAGAATTGATGAAATACCTTTCCAAAAACGCTAACGATCTTCCACACGTTCTTTTTCTTGACCTGAGTATGCCCCGCAAAACCGGGTTCGAATGCTTATCCGAAATAAAAGGAAGTGAACTCTTCAAGAATATTCCGGTGATCATGTTTACTACCTCCGTTTCAAGAGGAATAAATTTCGAACAGAATATCATCGCGACATTAACCATGATGGGTGCCCTGGATTACATACGCAAGCCTGCTGGATTTGAACAACTGAAGCAAGTGATACACGATGCCCTTACGTTAGTGACCACAAAAATTTCAGAAACAGACATACCAAAATCTTCCTGAACACCCTTCTATGTACGAGATGCAATTAAATATTCTACTGGCTGATGACGACATTGACGATTGCATTTTTTTTAAAGGCGCACTGGAAAAATTTCACATCTCCACGACTCTTACCTCCGTGCATGATGGCGAACAACTGATGAAGCGCCTGGAAGAAGAGACCGAACTTCCGCATGTACTATTCCTTGACCTAAATATGCCACGCAAAAACGGCTTCGAATGTTTAGCGGAAATAAAAGCCATTAACAGGTTGAAGCATCTGCCGGTCATTATGTACTCCACCTCTTATGAACAAGAGATGGTCAATTTGTTGCATAAAAATGGAGCTCAGCATTTCATTCGAAAGCCTTCCGAATTTTCCTTATTCAAAGAATTAATACAACAGACACTGACTGGTTTGGTGGAGGGCATGTCCAAGCCGAATCTATCCGATACGGAGGGAATTGATTCGCGGGCCGATAGAGAGAACTTCGTGCTCACGGTTCGTTCTGGCATCCTCTCGAACAACAATCCGATAACTTCTTAGCGAGAAAAAATTACCTCCATATCAGAATTCAATCCATTCAATAAAAACATATGACCAAAGGGAAAATACTAGAACCGGATGAGTTAATGATAGTGCTCGAAGAACTCGAAAAGCAGAAAGAGGAGAAAGAAAAACTCAACGCTGAGTTAACGCTCGCCCGCCTAGAGCTGGCCTATCAAAAAGAAGAGAAGAGAAAACGGGTCGATGAATTGGGCATTGCTAATGAAGAGCTCGCTTTTCAAGATGAAGAGAAAGGCAAACGGGCGGCAGAATTGGGTATTGCCAATTTGGAGCTTGCGTTTCAAGATAGTGAAAAAGGTAAACGCGCTGCCGAGTTAGGCATTGCCAACAAAGAACTCGTGTTCGAGGATAAAGAGAAGGAAAAACGGGCCGCTGAGTTGAGTGTGGCCAACATTGAACTGGTTTTTCAAAATAAGGAAAAGGAAAAGCGAGCAGCGGAATTGAGAGTAGCCAACAAGGAACTGGCTTTTCAAAATGAGGAAAAAGAAAAGCGGGCCGCAGAGCTAAGCCTGGCCAACATTGAACTGGCCTTTCAAAATAAAGAAAAGGAAAACCGGGCAGCCGAATTGAGCATTGCTAACATAGAACTGGCTTTCCAAAACGATGAAAAAGAAAAACGGGCGGCCGAGTTGGGCATTGCCAACACTGAACTGCTCTTTCAAAATAATGAAAAGGAGAAACGCGCGGCTGAGTTGATCATTGCCAATAAGGAACTTGTCTTGCAAAATGAAGAGAAGGAAAAGCGGGCTGAGGAACTGCGTATTGCCAACATTGAACTGGCCTTTCAAAATAAAGAAAAGGAAAAGCGGGCAGCCGAATTAAGCATCGCCAACATAGAGCTAGCCTTTCAAAATGATGAAAAAGAGAAACGTGCTGCGGAGCTGGGCATTGCAAACAAAGAACTACTCTTTCAAAATGATGAGAAAGAAAAACGTGCCGCAGAGTTGATTGTGGCCAACAAGGAACTTGCCTTTCAAAACGATGAAAAGGAAAAACGTGCGGCCGAGTTAGGGATTGCCAACACGGAACTGCTCTTTCAAAACAACGAGAAAGAGAAGCGTGCAGCCGAACGTGAAAAACGGGCTGCGGAATTGATTATAGCCAATAAGGAACTGGCCTTTCAAAATGAAGAGAAGGAAAACCGGGCGGCTGAACTTGGAGTGGCTAACAAAGAATTAGCGTTTCAAAATCAGGAGAAAGAAAAAAGAGCTGCAGAGCTTGGCGTGGCCAATAAAGAACTGGCCTTTCAAAACGAGGAAAAGGAAAAGCGGGCGGCCGAGTTGATCATTGCTAACAAAGAACTGGCCTTTCAAAACAACGAAAAAGAAAAGAGGGCTGCCGAGTTGATTGTGGCCAACAAAGAACTCCTTGCCTTTACTTATGTCTCCAGCCATGATTTGCAAGAGCCCCTGAGAAAAATTCAAACCTTCGTCTCGATCATATTGGAAAGTGAAAATCAAAACTTGTCCGAAAACGACAAGTATTCATTTCAACGAATGCAGCTGGCGGCAGCGAGGATGCAACAATTGATTGATGATCTATTGGCTTTCTCACGCATTAGCACCACCGAATTAAAATTCGAGAATGCCGAGCTTGATACCGTAATCGAGGAGGTTAAGGCTGAACTAAAGGATACCATTCAGGAAAAGAATGCCACCATTAATGCCACTGAACTATGTGCGGTCAGCATTATTCCTTTTCAGTTTCGTCAGCTCATGTACAACCTGATCAGTAATGCACTTAAATTCTCGAGCCACGATAGGCCTTCGGAAATCATTATTAAAAGTAAAATAATAAGCGGCAAAGAAATAAAAATACAAAAGGTTTCAACTCTTCAGCCTGAAAAAACATATAGTCATATCTCGGTCAGCGACAATGGCATTGGCTTCGAGCCTCATTTTAGCGAACGTATTTTTGAAGTATTCCAAAAATTACACGGCAAGGATGTGTATGCTGGCACAGGCATTGGACTTGCCATCGTAAAGAAAATAGTGGAAAATCATAATGGCGTTATCACCGCCACAGGAAATTTGAATGAAGGGGCACAATTTGATATCTACATTCCGTCTGAGTTATCTACAAAATAATGGATGCACTAAACGATTCTTAGGAAGTCTATCATATAAAACTAGTTTTTGTGAAAACCATTATCGGAAAGAAAATATTTGTATTCTACTTTCTACTAGTGGCGATGCTTTTATGGGCATCGCTTATCGTCTATAGAAGCACAGAAAAAGCAATTTTATCCAGCGATCTAATTATGCGTACGCACGAAGTGCGCCATATGAGTGACAATGTTCTTTTAGATATTCTAAATATCGAATCAGGCTTTCGCGGATATCTATTAACAAAGAACCATTTATTTCTAGAACACTACAGTAGTTCGTCTACTACAATAGTAAGCTACTTGGCAGCATTGGCCGAACTCACAAAAGATAATCCCGAACAGCAACTGCGTATAAAAGCATTAGAAAAAACAGCGATGGACCGATTGGTCTACTCAAATAAAATCATTGACTTTGCCGAACGAGAAGTCCTTCAAGAAAAGGACATTGCAGATATACTTTACAGTGGAAAGATACTTACCGATAAAGTGCGGAACAGTATTAACATTATTAATTTGGAAGAATCTAAATTATTAAAACAGCGAAATATTGATAATGATAAAAATAATGAAAAAGTAAGATTGCTTTATTTTGGGCTTCTCGCTTTAGCCGTTTTCGTTTGTACGGTTATCGTTATTTTTATCATACGTCAACGAGCCAAGTCGGTGCTTGCGGGAGAACAAAAGCAATCCTCGCAATATGCCCGAAGTTTAATTGAAGCTAGCCTGGATCCATTGGTGACTATCAGTAGCGATGGCAAAATAACCGATGTAAACGAGGCATCGATAACTATTACAGGCATTCCGCGCAAGGAGCTAATTGGCACGAACTTCTCAAATTATTTTACAGAGCCAGAACAAGCAGATGCTGGCTACAGACAGGTTTTTGAAGAAGGTTTTGTTGCTGATTATCCGCTAACGATTAAGCATAAAAACGGAAAGTTAACCGATGTGTTATATAATGCTTCCGTTTATAAAGACGCTGCAGGAAAAGTACTCGGGGTGTTTGCTGCTGCCCGCGATGTGACCGAACAGAAACAATCTTCGCAATATGCCCGTAGTTTAATTGAGGCCAGCTTAGACCCTTTGGTTACCATCAGTATTGACGGAAAAATAACTGACGTTAATGAGGCCTCTATAAAAGTTACCGGCATTCCACGTGAAGGACTAATCGATACAGACTTCTCAGATTATTTTACTGAACCTGAAAAAGCCCGAGCCGGATATCGCCAGGTTTTTGATAAAGGCTTTGTGGCCGATTATCCTTTAACGATTACACATAAAAGCGGAA
Source organism: Bacteroidia bacterium (assembly GCA_031414855.1). Classification (GTDB taxonomy): domain Bacteria; phylum Bacteroidota; class Bacteroidia; order Cytophagales; family Cyclobacteriaceae; genus ELB16-189. Next base: position 8,020 of record JANOQK010000119.1, read on the forward strand.
AATTAACGGATGTCTTGTACAATGCTTCCGTTTATAAAGACACAAATGGAAAAGTTCTTGGCGTGTTTGCAGCTGCTCGTGATGTGACCGAGCAGAAATTGTTTTCCAAATATTCCCTTAGTCTTATTGAAGCGAGTCATGATCCGCTGGTGGCAATTAACGCAGCAGGGAAGATCACAGATATTAATGAAGCAACTGTGAACATTACAGGGATAATGCGTGAAAGACTTACCGGTACAGATTTCTTTGATTATTTCATAGAAACACAAAAAGCACGGGAGGTATACCAGGAGGTATTCGCCAAAGGATATGTTATTGATTCCCCACTAACACTTCGACATAAAGATGGCAAGCTTACCGATGTGCTATTCAACGGGTCTGTCTATAAAGACGACCGAGGAAATGTGTTGGGCGTGGTGGTGGTGGCCAGAGATATCACGGATCAAAAGCGATTTAAGAATGAATTGATTGAAGCCAAGGGTAATGCCGAACGAGCCACGCGTAAAGCTGAAGAATCAAACAGACTAAAAGAATCCTTTCTGGCTAATATGAGTCACGAAATTCGTACGCCCATGAATGCCATCATCGGCTTTTCTGATATCTTATCCAAGAGAGCGCTTGGTGAACAGGAGAGAGATTTTGTTACGATCATAAAAACAGCAGGTGAAAATCTTCTGACTATTATTAATGACATACTGGATATATCCAAAATTGAAGCGGGGATGATGACTTTCGAAAGTCATGCTTTTAGTGTAAAAGAAATCTTCGCATCGCTTCATGTCATGCTGATGGAAAAAGCCAAAGAGAAAAACCTGGAGTTAATATTCCGTAGCAGTGAAAGTATTCCTGATGTGTTAATCGGTGACAATACTCGTTTGACACAAATCATTATCAATCTGGTTGGCAATGCTATCAAATTCACACAAAAAGGAAGAGTAGAGGTTACTGTTGAAGTACTTCACACGGAGTTGGAAAGTGTGTTGTTAGAATTTTCAATAATCGATACGGGCATAGGAATACCACAGGAGAAACTTGATAAAATTTTTGAGCGATTCATTCAGGCAGAATCTCATACAACACGGGAATATGGTGGGACGGGGCTTGGTTTGAGTATTGCCAGGCAATTAGCTGAACTTCAAGGCGGAAAATTAACGGTTAGAAGTATAGTCGGTATGGGTTCTGTTTTCACCTTTCAAATGCCTTATAAAAAATCGGACAAGGTGGTTACGGTATTACCAACTTTTGAAACAAACTACAATATGGATGCGCTACGTAATTTGAACGTGTTGTTGATTGAAGACAATAAGATGAATGTGAAACTGATTCTTAGTTTATTTTCAGAATATGGTTTACATGTCGAAGTCGCCTGGAATGGAAGTGAGGGTGTGGAAAAGCTAAGGGCGGGCAATTTTGATATTGTATTGATGGACATGGAAATGCCGGTGATGAACGGGTACCAAGCTGCTGTTGTTATTCGAAGAGAATTGAAGAGCACAATTCCAATCATCGCAATGACAGCTCACGCAATGGTAGGTGAAAGAGAGAAGTGTCTGAGTCTGGGCATGAATGATTATATAACAAAGCCGATACATTCAAATTTACTCTTTGAGAAGATGCTTCACTTAACAACAAGCCTTCAAGCGGCAGAAAAAAAGGAAGTTAATCAGGATCATGAAAAGGTGTGTGACCTTCGATACATCACTGAAATGATGGCAGGTAAAAAACATTTGATAGCCGGAGTTATGGATGAATTCCTTGCAAATTCCAATAGAACTAAACTTGATTAATGAAGCCGTTAAAGGAAAAGACTTTGAGATCATAAAAAACCTGGCG
>JANOQK010000120.1:0-4422 GCA_031414855.1 Bacteroidia bacterium
CTCACCTACTTTAACTACAAATCGCGCTTTATATTTCTTGGTTAACATCTGCATAGCCAGCCCGATGCTCTCGAGCATTTTGTCGGGCGCAGAGCTTTTCGATCCTGTCAAGGATTCAAATTTTTGTATGGCCGTTCTTAATTCGGCTTCGTCAATTGGTTTAAGAATGTAATCAATGCTGTTTACCTTGAAAGCTTTAAGGGCGTACTCATCATATGCTGTGGTGAAAATAACCGGGGACTTTACTTCGCACTGATCGAATATTGAAAAGCTAATACCATCAGCTAACTGAATGTCCATCAAAATCAGATCCGGTGCCGAATTGGATTTCAGCCAGTCAACCGAATTTTTAACTGTATCGATTTTAGCTACTACCACTACACCTGGCACAATTGCCTTAATTAGCTTCTCCAGGCGCTGCGCGGCTTGTGGTTCGTCTTCTATTAGTAATACATTCATGCTTAATCTACATCTATAAGAGGAAGCTTAACAACAAATTTTCCTTCTGCCTCAAATACCTCCACAGGAACTGAGCTCAAAAATTTATAGCGATTCTTTATATTTTCAAGTCCAATACCTTGCGAAGGTTCACCTAACAAAGTTTTACGCTGCAGATTATTTTCAACCACTATGAAATTCTCTTGCTGAACCAGCTTAATCACTAAAGGATTCTCTGAAGAGACAATGTTATGCTTGATTGCATTTTCAATAAGCAACTGCAACGCAAGTGGCGCCACCATAGATTGCGTCTTCGAAAGCTCAACTTCAATGCTAAGATTGTTGCCAAACCGTATCTTCTGCAAAAAGAGATAGGCCTCAAGAAAATCCAATTCCTCTTTTAAAGGAACAACTTCCTTAGTTTGAGTGTCTAACACATAGCGATATACCTCTGAAAGTTGCTTTATGAATTTAGCTGCCTTGTCCTGATCTTCATAGACAAGGTTGGTTAAGGCATTTAGACTATTGAAAAGAAAATGAGGGTTGACCTGGTTTTTTAAACTATTGTATTGGGCCATTATGCTTTCCTTTTGAAGCCGTTCGGAATCAATGGCCGCCTGCTTCCAGTTAAGAAGAAATACCCGGCTCGTCATAAAAAGGGTGATGATAAAGGTGATCGATACTGTGCCATACAACATGCCGGTTATACCGCCTACATATACCTGAAGACCTTTTTCAAATAGCGTCACTAAAATAAAAACCACTACAATGGTATAGACCAACATACCCGCAATACCAACTACAAATCTTTTAATAGGCTCTTTTGTCCAAGAGATTTTTTGATCCAGAAAATGCGACATGTATTCATTTCCCAGCCACATTGAAATCCAAATGGATGCCGTGAATGATGCTACCTTTGCAAACCAACTTACTGAACTGGAACATACGTCACAAACAAAGAATGTCATGATGCATCCACCCACAACGAGCATGGCAATCAGAAATACTTTTGCTTTAAGATATTGAATAAATGACATCCTACTTTCTAATTAGAACCAACGGGTTTAAAGATACAAGTTCTTCATTCAAATTGTAAGTGCCCCTTATTTACACTGCTCTTTCATTTCTTCAGCAATTCCCTTTCCCCATTTTGGAGCAAGTGGGTTATCGGTTTTGAAAGAAGCAAATTTCTCAAGTGACCTGGCAAGCGTACTGCATGCTTCGGTGGTTGGTGCCTTGAAGAATTCGGCCGTACCATATTGCATCTGCGCCATAAAAACAAGTGCTCGAGGATTTTCAGGATTCAGCGCGATTGCCTTACCAAACGTCTGCATGGCCATACCAGAATATTGAGGGCCACGTGTTGCAGGATCAACAGTTAAGCGAATCATATATATAAAACCTTCAAGAGCCACAATCTCTGAATCATTTTCCTTTATGGCTGCTGCTTTATCCAATGAAGTAGTTGCCAGATCAAGGAGCTGATCTTTCTTTCCACCATCTTGTTCGCGGGTTGCTAGCATCAAATAACCAAAAGAAGCATAGTAAAATGGCTCCCACTTCGTCTTCTCTGCGTTACCAATTCGCTCAAATGCATTGATGGCCTGCTGAAACTCATCTGGTGCTTGAGCTTTGTAGACTGCCTCAATGTTCTTTGTCATCTGCTCGGTGTACTTTTCATCATTTGCAAACGCTGTTGTAGCAATGAATGTTAGAATTAGAATAATGTTTTTCATACTGTTTTTAGTTTAAAGTTTCGTGTTTAAAGTTTTATAATGTCTAAGTCCTAATGCCTAAGCTCCATTTCCTGACTTAGAGATTCGGCAATTGATTCACTGATTTATTTTTTGAAATGGTAATGAACAATCCCACAAAAAGAAACCTTGGAGCCGCCTGCCTCACAGGGCGACTCACATATTCTCCTGCTCCATTTGGCTGAACACTGTACTGATATCCAAAAATATTATCGCGGCCAAGCAGATTGGTACAAGACAAGTACAAAATTAAATTTGGCTTAGGAAGATAGGCTACATTAGCACTCAAATCCTGATAAGCAGGAGTGGTATCAGAATTGAATTGTTCAGAAGTACTATTAGGATTGTAATACGTGCGACCACTTGCATAGCTATAGGTAAAACCCAGCTGTGATTTAAGGGCGGTGATAAAATGCTTATACACAAAAGAGAAATTATGTGTGGATGCGAAGTTTGGTGTTGCCGCGATCGGATAGTTCAAGTAATCACGCTTTGTGTCCAGAAAAGAATAGGATACCCAATAGTCAACATTTTTTATAGTCTGACTATCACGCCAGAATAATTCAATGCCCTTTGCATAACCATGTCCGTTACTAGAAATTAGCTGAGGAGTAAGCGTTTCAAATTTGATTAGCTGATCATACTTTTTATAATACGTTTCCACACGAAAAGTTCTTCGATCGTTTATGATCTGATAGTTGAGAATAAAGTGTTCTGCTTTTTCAGGATTTAGATTGTTGTTCAGCATCGTGTATTGATTCTTTGCTGATTGGCGGAATGCTCCATAAGCAAAAGCAAACTGGCCATTCTTGCCTGGCTTATAGGCCAATGAAATGCGAGGATCAACACTAAGCTGGTTGATCAAACCATTGTACTCCATTCTTCCACCCACCTTGGCCACCAAATGTTTGCTTGCGTACAATTCTGCTTCTGCAAAAGAAGCTGCAATAGGCTCATGAAATGAAAGCGACTCTACTTGCGTGGAGTTTTCATTTTGTCGCGAGGCAGCATAATTCCGATCTAGTAATTCACCGCCAAATCTTACCTCTATTCTATCAGATATCGAATTTTCTAAAACGGCTTTAGCATGGATTCCTTTTTCTGTATCGCCTAAGGGCGAGCCATCCAGTTTCACTTTATTTTCAATGAAGGTATAAGACAGTCCTCCACGCATGGACCAATTCTTATTGAGCGATTGCTGATAAGATCCATTGCCATAGCGATAATTGTTGACAAGGTCGTATTGATATTTTTGTTGTGGATCAAGAATTTCATGGACATACATAGAGAAATCCGAATAATTGAAGTTGCCAAAGAATTTCGCTATGCCATCTTTACCAACATTAAACCGATAAGCCGCGTTGCCTTCTAATGAAGCTGGTGGAGTTTTCCAATCTACTTCCTGATTGATCAATCCAAAGTAAGGCCGGATGTTTGTGTACTGAATCTTGCCCGACAAAGATGATCTATCCCACACTTGGGTATGAGCCACATCGGCACCAACTGATAATATTCCGATATCGGTTTGATTCATTTCAGCTTTATCCTTTGAATTCAACACCAAAGCAGATGATAAGGCTTGTCCGTATTCTGCTGAATATCCACCAGTGCTAAAGCTTGTGCCTTTAAACATGAAGGGTAAAAATCTTCCACGCGAAGGAGTGTTTGGAGCTGAAGGTCCATAGGCATCTAAAACTACCATACCATCAATGAAGGTGCGGGCTTCGTTGCTATCGCCACCACGTACAAACAAGCGGCCACTTTCTCCTACCTTCGTAGTGCCTGGCAGTGTATTTAATGCTCCAGCAATATCAGCGGTTGCGCCAGCAGTGGTGGCAATATCAACAGCTTTCAAAATAGTTCTGCGCTTTTCTTCTCCTGCAGTGAATGATCCTGCCGAAATGACAACTGCATCCAGCTGATTGATTTCTTCCCTCAATACAATGTTGATAATAATCCCTTGTCCCTTCAATTCAACACCTTGCTGAAACGATTTGTATCCTACGAAAGTGGCAAGCAGAATCTTCGCACCCTTTTCATCCGAGATAAAAGAAAATTTTCCTTCAAAGTCGGAACTAATGCCGTCATATGAATCCTGAATGAAAATATTAGCTCCCGGGATGGTATTTCCATTTTCATCTTTTACACTACCCGATATCTTAGTCTGGGCATATCCTGAAATAATTGCGAGTACAAATAAAATCGTAAACCGTGTCTTCATAGCGTCCTT
>JANOQK010000121.1:0-23221 GCA_031414855.1 Bacteroidia bacterium
TTGCCAATCTTCCAGATGAATATCCTTTAAGTTTATTCCATTGACAAGAATACTTCCTTCGGTAGGATCATAAATGCGGCAAAGAAGTTTAATGAGCGTTGTCTTTCCCGATCCATTCACACCCACAATCGCGATTTTTTCACCGGGCTTAATAGAGAAATTGAGATGCTGCAATACGTAAGGATTTTCAACTCCTTCAGCCGGATATCGGAAAGAAACATCTTCAAATTCAATCAATGGAGGCTCTTTAAAAGTAATTCTCTCTGCATTACTTTTAGACGCAATCTTTGGCTGGAGGTCAAACAATTCAAACCAACGCGCTGCATACCGTGCAGCTTCTTCCGTCCAGGAAATTGATTCTACGTAACCGTTAACCGTTTGATAAAAACGAGTGTACGTATTGAAGGCCAATAGAAGTCCGCCTACAGCAATGGTTCCGGCAAGGGTTTCCTTTGTCATTAGGGCAATGGCAGCAAACAGGAAAAACAAATACCATAAACTGATAAATCCATAAGAGATCGCTTTCTTTTGTTCGGCTGCAATGATCTTTTTATTATACGAGACTTTGCGCTCTCTTATTTGCTCTTTGAACCACGACTTCAATGTGAGCAGAATAACATCCACAGCTTTCTCCAGTTCCTCAAAGTGCGATACGCGGTTACTGATAATCCGGTGGTCTTCCAACGACAGATATCGGATTCTGAAAACTTCTGTGCTGAACTTCTTATAAAAGAAATAGACAGGCGCTGCCGCTAGCACAGCGAACAATACAAGCCATCCACTAAGCGACCATAATATTCCAATGGATGTAATGATACCCGCAAAGCTGGTGGCTGACGTAAAAATAAAATCCTGGAGGTTCAATACACTACCACTGCCCCACTCTTGTGCGCCTCGCAACAGCGTTTGATAGGAATTGCTTTCAATCGTACTGATATCCAAGGCACTTTGCTTATCAATTTTATATAGCTCGAGCTGAACACCTTGTTGGAGACGAAATTTATTTCGGAAATGTGATACAAAATTTCCAACAATAGACGGCACTAAAAAAGATAATCCCAACACAACAGATGATCTGATCAATTCACGGTTAGTACCAGTACCTAATTTTATTTTTATGATTTCATCGACAATAGCTGAGAAACTGGTGAATTGCAGGTAGATGATTGAACCCTGAAAAACATTTAATAGAATCAGAACGACTAATAGCTTCCTGTTGGTTTCCCAGGCAAAGGCAATCGACTTGAGAGCTACAGAAAACAAATTGACACTATTCTTCAGTTCAGACATCGAATTAAAGATAGGTGAAGGAATTCAGTTTTTTATATCCTCCTACATGAATGGATCATTCCTGAAAACACAAATAACAATCGGTACTTGTTGAATTTGACGAATCATGTTACCTTGAAAATGATACCGAAACTCATCCCTTTTGAAATTACCTCGTATTGCAATCCGTTTTATCCAACCCCTGCTTGGGTCACTAATGATTCTAATCTCCCTAAAGTCATTTGCGCAAGAAGCACCACTCAGTCCACCAGTGCCAGTCGAATTGTTGTTCGGAAATAACAGGATCTTTTTCCAATCGCTGGTATCGAAGCCATTTGTCCCCGATAGTCGCTTCGGCCTTTTTACGATTGCCACGTTTCAAGCCGGATATAAAAACGAGCCTGATCAATTTGAATTAGCCATTCCTGTTCAGGTGTCCTATCGAATCTGGAAAGGATTTGGTGCATTTGCAGGTGCTGCCATGAATAGTAAGTCGGGCATTCATCCTGTAATTGGTCCGCAATATGTTCTTGCCTCCCGCAAGTTATTGATTGTCATTAACGGTAGGTATTTGCTTTCCGGTGAACATAACTATGAAGGCTTTGCGATGGTAGAGTTCAAGCCAAAATTAAGCGATACATGGTCTCTCTATAGCCGAGTACAAGGATTTTACAGTTATAACACTGAGGGTGGTTTCCATGACCGGAGTTTCTATTATCTGCGCCTGGGTCTTCAGAATAAGAATTTCAGCTTTGGCCCGGCAGCTAATCTTGATGCTTACGGACCCGATAAATTTTTAAAGGACAACTATGGTATTTACCTGAGTTGGCAGTTGCTTTAAATGCTATAGACTGCCTTTCTTCTCTAACACTATTCGTAAGCATAAGAGAGCGGAAATGAAAGTAAGAGGTGTAAATAGATAAAATTCCAAAGCAGTCTTCGCATAAAGATTTCCGATTGTATTCAAAGCAAATACGATTACAAATAACCAAATTAAAGCAGTTAGGACCGTAGGTGGGATTTTGTTTTTGATATAATTAGCTCTCAGCAACAAGACCAAAATCATGAAAGCATTTATCGAAATGGAGACAGCTTCCATTACCCGCATTTCTTCAACACTATTTATCTTGCCTGCCCAAACAATTGTGTATGGAAGAACCTGGGCCACTATTAAGACGTGAAATAGTATGACAGCTGACAACAAGGCAATCATGGTGTCTAAGGCTTGCTTCTGAGAGAATCGATTAATCAACATGTTCATATATCACTGTAATTTTACTGTCGGAATGAAGATATTTCTTTTACCTCAACTCACCAAATTTGCGCTCCTTACTTTTATACTAAATTGAAAAATATCATTATTGTATAAACTTTGGCTTACATGATTTTAGCGTTGACACTTTTTGAATTAGCCACTATAACACTTGTTGTCACCTTTCTTTTCATTGCTTTTAAGTTGGCCGAAACTAATTGGTCATATAAAATAAGTAAGCCTCATGCCTGGGAAGAGGCGATTCGAAATGGTGAAGTTTCAAAGAAGCTTAAACGAATTGAAAGATCCTATCGCGATAAAGTAAGGTTCTATACGTTTTGGCTACAGATTCAGAGATTGAGGAAAGAAAGTATCCAAGGTGCATTTGCAGAAGTAGGCGTTTATCAGGGAGAGAGCGCTAAGATGATCCACGAAATGGATAACTCAAGAAGTTTTCACCTATTTGATACGTTCGATGGTTTTACCAAACAAGATGTTGCGGTAGAAAAAATAGATGAAGTGAATCGCTCTGTCGATTTTTCGAATACAAGTGTGGAGACGGTGGTGAAATTTATTGAAGGCAATGACAATATAATAATTCACAAAGGTTCTTTCCCAACTTCAACAGAAGATGTGCCTGAGAAAAAATATGCATTTGTGCACCTAGATGCTGATTTGTATACTCCTACCCTAGCTGCGCTCCGCTACTTTTACACCAGACTTTCAGAAGGTGGGGTTATGATCATCCATGATTATAACCACACATGGAATGGGGTTACCAATGCGGTAGATGAGTTCTGTAAAACAATTCCCGAAAACTTGTTACCTATAGCAGATTGGCAGGGAAGCGTGATGATTGTAAAGACTAAGAAAGTTTAATCACCGTTTGCAAGCTTTTCAGAAACGATAACAGTTAGCGAACCTGTTACTTACTTGGTTTTGGATTCAGCGGCAGCTGAAACGTATACCACGTCTTTCACTTTAATTCTTCGGCCTTCCATTTTAACAAGAATAATAGTTTTTAAGACAGAAACTTCCACCTCACAATTGCTTCCAAAAAAACGCACACGAGTCACTTTGCCCTTTATGGTCCCTTTTCCTTTAGATACAATGGCAAAATCTTCGGGTCGGAAAAATACTTTTGAATGAGTCTTACTGGTTTTTAAGAAAAGTAAACTGGATAGTTGTGGCGTCAACTGGCTAAACTTTCCAAAGAGTCCAGCCACATATTCATTAGCTGGTTCCCGATAAATCTTTTCAGGTTTATCTTCTTGAACAATCTCTCCTTCTTTCATTACCAGAATCTTATCGGCCCATGATAGAGTGTCGGCAGGATCATGAGAAACGAGTATGCACGTGATCTTTAACTTATTGCAAATATTGTCGATCACAGCTTTCAATGTATTCTTGTGAACCATATCCAAATGCGAGAAGGGCTCATCTAGCAGCAACAGTTTAGGTGAAGTGATAAGTAAGCGCGCCATAGCAATGCGCTGCCTTTCACCTCCCGACAACTGATCGGTCTTTCTATGTAACAAATGATCGATCTGGCATATCTTATACAATGCCAATGCCTCTTTTTCTGAAAGCAAATTTGCATACGTAAGGATTTGCCCAACGGTAAGAAATTTTTGCAGCTCGAAATATTGAGATAGGTAGGCGATTGCAGCATTTCCTGGCACCAGTTTTTCAGAAGGCCCTTTTACCCTTTCCTTATCCAACCATACTTCACCCGCATCTTGTTGAGCAAGGCCTGAAATAATTTTCAATAGGGTACTCTTGCCTGAGCCTGTTTCACCCACAATGGCAATTTTCTGAAGTTCCTTTTGGCTAAAGCTGATGTCTTTTAAAACAAAGCTCCCTTCACTCCCAACTGTAATCCCAGATACCTTTAACAACTTCATACTATTGTTCAATTGATATAATCTTCCATTTCATTCCATAGCTTGTCAAACTCACTCAAAAACGATTTTATAATACCAGCTTCACTAGTCAGCATAATATTTTCATGATTATATCGGGCAGCACTTTGAGTCCAGTTGTAACTGCCAGTAATGGCCATCTGCTTATCCGTCACCATAAATTTATGGTGCATATGATTAGACGTCCTATCCATTTTTACTTGAATACCTTCTTTTGCCAGCCATTCAATATCCGAACCAAGGTCATGGGATTTATCGTTGTCGGTTATGACTTTTATATCGATCCCTTTCTTGTGTGAAGTAATAATGGCGTTGCTAATTGTGTCGTCACTGATGGTGAAAACACAAATCTTCAATTGACTAACAGAATTGTTAATCTGCTGAACGATAACGTTCCTGCATGATTCGCCAGGGCTAAAGAAAACATCTGACGTTTCCCGGGTCTTTGGACTCAAGGCATTATTGGCTTGCTTCATCCACTCCAGGATAAACCGATAATTGGAATCAGTGGCTTTTTCGCTAGCAAAATCATATACTTTGCTTCGAAGAAAAGTAAGCTGGTCTGAAGTTAACGGTATTCTAGAAACAATTTCTTTGAGCGATCTTTTTTCATCTTTTGAAAAAACCTCGTCTTCGAGACTTTGTTTAAGCTGGTTGATAATTTCATCCATCTGGTGAAGGTTAAATTTGGATAGTAAATATACTGTTCGTTTCCATGCCTCTTACAGGCCGGTTCAACATTAGTAATCACAGAGGCGGCAGATCACACAGAGAATAAAGCCAAACGGGTATAACGACAATTTTGAACATCAGTAAATGTACGGGCCCTTTGGTGAAATGTATTTTTGTCGTACGCGCAGCCAAACATCCCATCTCTCCGAAAGAAAATTAATAATATCTTTGCGCCCCTGCCAACCTGCCCTTCGTACGAAGTACTTCGGGAGGCGGGCCGGCAGACAGACTTATTTTAGAAAGAACATGATTTCAGTTGACGCGGTTACAGTAGAGTTTAATGGTTCGGCCCTTTTTAGTGATATTACCTTTAATATTAACGAGAATGATCGTATCGCCTTAATGGGCAAGAACGGAGCAGGAAAATCCACTCTTTTAAAAATAATAGCGGGGGCAAACAAGCCAACTCGCGGAAAAGTATCGGCTCCAAAAGATGCCATCATTGCCTACCTGCCACAGCATTTACTTACAGAGGACAATGACACCGTTTTTGAGGAGGCTTCCAAAGCCTTTTCCAAAATATTGGATATGAAAAAGAAGATGGACGAACTGAACCATCAACTGGAAACACGCACCGATTACGAATCAGACGAGTATTCAAAAATCATTGAACAAGTATCTGAGCTAAGCGAAAAATACTATTCCATAGAGGAAATCAATTACGATGCGGAAGTTGAAAAGACATTAATGGGATTGGGATTTGTCCGTTCTGACTTTACCCGCCCCACCAAAGAGTTCAGCGGTGGATGGCGGATGCGTATTGAACTTGCTAAGATTCTTTTACAAAAGCCTGACCTAATACTTTTGGATGAGCCAACCAACCACATGGACATTGAATCCATTCAGTGGCTGGAGGATTTTCTCATCAACAATGCCAAGGCTGTGATTGTGATCAGTCACGATAAGACATTTGTTGATAATCTTACCAACAGAACTATCGAAGTTACAATGGGTCGTATCTACGATTATAAAACCAATTACACCCATTACCTGCAATTGCGCAAAGAAAGACGTGAACAGCAGCAAAAACAATTTGACGATCAGGCCAAACAAATTGCTGATATTCAGCAATTTATCGATCGATTTAAGGGAACTTACTCGAAGACACTCCAAGTACAGTCTCGAGTTAAAATGCTAGAGAAAATAGAAATCATTGAAGTTGATGAGGTGGATTCATCCTCATTGAATTTGAAGTTTCCTCCTGCCCCGCGATCTGGTAACTATCCTGTAATTATAGAAGGTCTGACAAAACGGTATGGCGACCATGTGGTATTCCAGGATGCATCCCTTACAATTGCACGTGGGGAGAAAATAGCTTTTGTTGGTAAGAACGGAGAAGGTAAATCTACATTGGTAAAAGCCATCATGGGTGAGATTGACTTTGAAGGCAAATTACAGATGGGCCACAATTCCATGATTGGATATTTCGCTCAAAACCAAGCTGCTTTGCTGGAGGAAGATATCACCGTTTTCCAAACCATTGACGAGATTGCTCAGGGAGACATCCGTACCAAAATAAAAGACCTGTTGGGTGCTTTTATGTTCAGTGGAGACAACATTGACAAGAAAGTAAAATTGCTTTCCGGTGGCGAGCGCACACGACTGGCTATGTTAAAGTTATTGTTGCAGCCTGTTAACCTGCTTATTCTGGATGAACCTACCAACCACTTGGATATCAAAACAAAAGATATTCTAAAGGATGCCTTGAAAGCATTTGATGGAACCCTAATACTTGTATCACACGATCGAGATTTCTTGGATGGATTGGCTACTAAAGTATTTGAGTTCGGTAACAAAAGGATCAAAGAGCATTTCGAAGACATCAGCGGATTCCTTCGCAATAGGAAGCTGGAGAATCTGCGGGAAATTGAGCGAACAGTAGCGCTAAACAAATAGGTAATCGGAAAGTTAGGTCACCGATAACCGATCACCGATAACTGATTACCGCTTAGACACCGTAGTGATTTTCCTGCCAAAGTCTAGCTCCTCCTTTTATACCTTCCACATTGGAGAGTATTGAAATATTGCTATCCGTTTTAAATGTTATTTTTTTGGCGTTGCCCCCACTGATATATAAGTAGTCATAATTGAATACCGTCTTTAGTATTTCAATCACTTTTTTCATTCGTTTATTCCATCTCTCAATGCCAACTTCATCAAGTGCCCTTTTACCAATGTATTCATCATAATCTCTTTCTTTTGAAACGGGGTGGTGCGCCACTTCAAGGTGAGGTAGCAGTATACCATCCATCAACCAGGCCGTCCCGAATCCTGTGCCAAGCGTAACAACCATTTCAAGGCCTTTTCCTTTAGCAATGCCTAATCCCTGCATATCGGCATCATTAATTACCCGAACAGGCTGCCCTAACGATTTTGAAAGCTGCTTCTTTAAGTCAAAACCCTTCCACTTTTCGGTGCTGAGATTTGGTGCAGTATAAACTACACCATTCTTAACATATCCGGGAAACCCCACCGAAATTTTACTGTACCCTTTAAAATCTTTGGTAAGTTCAACAATGGTTTTTATTACATCTTCGGGATTAGCAGGCGAAGGCGTCTGAGCCCGTACATAGTCCATTAATATTTCAGCTTCTATATCTAACAGGGTTGCCTTGATACGGGAGCCCCCAATATCTATGGCAAGGATTTTTTCGTAGGGTTCCAGAAGCTTCATTGCGATAAAAGAACTGGAAATTATGCTCTAAATCAAGCAGACTGTAAAAATCAAATAAGTCAAATCCTTAACCGTTTGGAAACCAAAGCAGTATTTACTACTTCAATTATCCTCCTTCAATGTAGATAGAACACTGACCAAATCCCTGATCTCCTTCTTCGTCAGCAGGTAGCGCATAGGCGGCATGCTGGAAGGTGAATTAGTCCGCTTCACAATTTGTGTTTTGCTAATCAACGTATCGGGCTTGTCTCCAACTTTTAAGACAAGTCCATTTGCTTTTTCTTCTTGAAGAATGCCGCTGATTTTTTTTCCATTCTTAAGTTCGAGACTAACAGTACCATACCCAGGTGCGATGCGTGCACTAGGATCGATCAAAGCCTCTAATATTTGCTGACGGGTAAGCCGTGATGCCACACCATTCAAACGCGGTCCAGCCGAACCTCCATAGTCACCATAGGCATGGCAACGTATACATTGTGCAGTTGGGTTACTGTAAAAAATCCGAATTCCCCGGTCAACATCTCCTCCATACAAACTGCCTTCATAAGCCGCCTTCAAAGAGTCGGGAGAAGACTTTTTACTAATTTCTTTAAACCGTTCAATTAATTGAGGTGATCGGGTACTGTCAATCGCTTCGCCTAATTCAAGATATGTTTCGGGTGGAAGCTTTCCACTCTCCATTTTTGTTAGGAGTTGTTCAAATACTTTTTGCGAATTATCAAGTGGTAAATTCCCTAGTGTAGTGATGGCTGCCTGCTTCTCTTCTGCTGTTCCTGTATTGATCACATCCGTAAGCAACGATACCATCAGGTCCTTTGAGATGTCCATTTTGCCAAGCAGATCTAATCCTGTCACGCGAACACTTTTCTCTTTGTCAGAAAGCCCTTGCTTAATGGCGTCTCCAATTTGGTTGTCTCCAATGCTGGCCAAGGCTTTCAGCGCTTCAGCTCTCACTTCCGGCTTGGGATCACTCTTTAATTTTGCAAACAACTGAGCAGACGCTTTCTCAATCTTTAGCTTTCCAAGTGCTTTTGCTGCACTCAGTCGCAGAGCCACATCTTTATGGGATAGAAGTTGAATAAGCACATCAGCAGACTTTGTTTGAGCGGGTGCCAAATCCCTTTTGACCTCACCTCGATAGCGTCCATCCACGCGATCAAGCACAGAAGGTTTTGCCCAGGTACTTAGTGCGGCTATTGCTTCTGAGCGCATCGCTACAGGTGCGCTTTCAAGTGCGGCATAATTAATCAGGTTTTGCATCGCCTTTTCAGTACCCACTCTTAAGTTTGCACTAATGGCTCGTCTCAGCAAAGCTTCAGTTGTAAAGCGATTCTTATTCAACACCTCTCCATTGTCGTTCAGCACTTCTCCGAGGGCAGGCAATGCCTGTTCAATCGAAAGATCATCATTGATGCCTCTGGCTGCTTCTGTTACAATATATTCATCTTGATCCTTTAGGAAAACAGCAATGCCTGGGTTTGCCATTCGTCTGAGTGCAACAACCTCTGCAATCCTTACGGCACGTGAATCATCTTTCGATAGTGCTATAATAGGATCAGCCTTTCCTATTCGCGCCAACGCAAGGCTTCCTGCATGACGAATGAAAGCATCTTCCTCATTATTAGCTCTTAGCAATTCAATGATAGGTTGAATAGCGGGTTCATAAGCAATTCTTCCAGCTGCTTCAGCTGCGAAGAACCGTGCGCGACTGTTTTCATCCTTCAATAAAGGAATCAATGATTCACCTGCATCCTTATAGCGTACATCCCCTAACCATTTTGCTGCTTGCGCTCTGATCTCCGGATCTTTATCTGTTAACAAAGGCACCAAAACCTTTGCATGACTGATATCCTTGCGGGCAAATTGACTAATTCCCCAGATGGCATGCACGCGCGATAATTGATGTTCTGTTTGATTGGTAGCAGATTTGAAAACTTCCATTCCATCATCACCGCGTGTGGCCAATTCAAATTGAGCTTTCTGCCTAACACGGTAATCAGGATTCTTCAATAACTCACCTAATTGATTTTCATCATAGGTTTTTAAATCAGCCATCAATAAAGTTCGCGTCTGTTTCCTTAATGCATAATCTGGTTCAGCAACATCAAGCTTCCAGATGCGGCCATAGTCTTTTGTATCCCAGCCATCAATCCAATCAGCTAGATACATGGCTCCATCTGGACCGAAGTCAATACCAGTTGCTAATACTCCACCCAAGACTTTTTTGTATTCCCCCAATTCAAATGTTGCTCCTTTGGGAGTTAATTTAAATGCGTGGATACCAGAACGAGTCGGATTGCCGACAAACTCGCCAATGAAAAATGTGTTGTTCCATTCAGCACTTAGGGCAGTACCAGGATTGTATAACATTCCCGTTGGGCCATTCACAAAATTTTTAATGGTAGGTGTGATGTAAGCAGCCTGACCCTCCCATCTGGGGATATACATCTTCTCATCCATCCACACTTTGTAGGTATTGTTGTCAGGGTCTCGGTATTTTCCAAATTGCCAGTTGGTTCGCCACCCTGTATCCGATCCATTCACAATATAAACGATCCGCTCACTTTCACCCGGATGATCTCCATCATTGTCTTCACTGATAAGGTTACCATATTCATCAAATACAAATTCGTGTGTATTTCTGTTTCCATAAGCAAACACTTCAAAGTCACTGCCATCGGGATTGGAACGAACAATTACACCACTATTAGGATACTCATACTTTTGTCCATCAGACCCAACACCACTAAATCCAATATCACCAATCTGCCAATAGATTTTTCCCTCTGGTCCTACCTCAATTCCAGACATGCCATGACCACTAAACCCCACGTGAATACCGTATCCATGTGAAATCGATGTCTTCTCATCCGCTAATCCATCTCCATTTTCGTCTTTCATTCGCCACATGTCAGGACCAATGTCTACAAACAAATCATCACCATGTTTCAGAATACCACCCATGGCATCGGTCACTTCATCGTGAAAATCGTCTATCACCAACTGCGACATATCTGCAACACCATCACCTGACGTGTCCTCTAACCGGTAGACGTGCTCCGTCTCAACAGTCATATCTTTCCAGTCATGAGAGCCATCTTTATTCAAATCGGCCAACCATTCATTTTTCTTACTATTTTCAGGTGATAGAACCTTATGCAGAAATGCTCTTTTCTCTTCAATGGTCTTCAATTGAATCGATCCGATTTCCCAATCCTGATGGCCGCGTATGTCAAACTCAGAATTTTTCTGACGATTAGTTCGTGTATAGTACAACTTGCCAAAATCGTCCACATCGATTGATACAGGGTCAGCCACCAAGGAATCAATGCCCCATAATTTAAGTGTGAGTCCTTCCGCCAGTGTTGGCGTTATTTGTGCCTCGATTGTTCTGGCCAATTCCGCTGTTCGGGTCGGATCCAATTGTTTTATTCTTAAATCAACGGCTTCCTTATCCTGTTGACAGCTAATGAACAAACAAGCTAAGCCTGTTACAACTATTACTGCTTTGAATGATCTACTGCTTTTATTCATAAGGAAATGTTTAGAAGACTTCCATCAGTTATGCGATGTAGTCTCCGAAGAGATGAAATAAAATCTATGGATAGGATATGTATTATGCTCCCAACTAATGAGTAATGTAATGCTCTAAATGTTCAATGATGGACTTCTGTTCTTCAATTATATACTTCACTAAGTCACCAATTGATAGCATTCCAACTAACTTATTGTCCTCGACAACAGGCAAGTGGCGAATACGTTTGCCTGACATCAGTTTAAGACATTCATCTACACTCGTATCTGGTGTTACCGTGATGATATTGGTAGTCATCAATTCACTGATCAAAGTTTCCTTCGATGACTTACCTTTCAAAATAAGTTTGCGCGCGTAATCACGCTCGGTAAAAATACCAACCAGATTACCAGCATCAACAATTAATAATCCTCCAATATTTTTTTCACACATCAGCTCAATAGCCGCGTATACTGTAATAGTTGGCTCAACTGAGAAAACAGTATGTCCCTTCACCTTCAAAATAAGTCTAACCTTTCCCATGCTGATTAAGATATATTAAATGAATTTCAATCGATTGAAGGTAAAATTTTCTGATAGAAAAAACAAGATTCTTATGCGATTGGGCAATCTTTTTTATAGAAGGTTGTGCCTGTTTCCCGCCACCACCTAGGCTAGTAAAGAAATCAGCCAATCCGGAAAGAGCCCAAGCAGTAGAAGAAGCAGAGCTAACAATCCCATTAAGGTTCTTATAGAACTTGAAAGTTGGATTGCGGCACCAGCAGGTTCTTTCAAAAACATATCTATGATGACTTTAAAATAATAATAAACACCAATCAAAGAAGTAACTACACCCAACATAACAAGCCCAGTATATCCGTGATTAACGGCTTGTGCGAATACTACATACTTTGCGAAGAATCCAGCTAAAGGAGGAATGCCTGCAAGGGACAGCAAGGAAATAGTCATGACCACAGCCAGCATTGGGCTCCGTTGATAAAGTCCATTGAAGCCTGAATGATCAGTATTTTCTACTTCATGCAAAACGGTGAAAGCTGTGATAGAAGCAATTGCATATGCGGTGAGATAATAAAAAATTGTTCCCGGTGCGTTAGTGCTATTAGAAATAAAAGCGAGCAAAATATAACCGACATGACCTACACTTGAATATGCCAGCATTCTCTTTACCCGGCCCTGATAAACTGCTGTAATATTGGGTACTACTAATGTTAATACTGTTATAACCTGCAGTATTGTAATCCAGGTTTCCTGTGCCGAAGAAAAACAAAATGAAAATACTCTATAAAAAGCAGCTATCGCGGCAATCTTCACCACAGTGGACATAAAGGCGGTGATTGTTACCGGAGCTCCCTCATATACATCCGGTGCCCAGAAATGAAATGGCACTGCTGAAATTTTAAATGCCATTCCTACCAGCATTAGGACAACCCCCGCATAAAAAAAAATTGGGAGCTCACTTGGGTAGGAAGAAAGATACTCTGCAATTTTTGTGACGTGAAAAGATCCCGTTGCCCCATAGACGAGTGCAATACCCATCAACAGGAAGCCTGTTGCAAACGAACCCATCAGAAAATATTTGAAGGACGCTTCATTGGAGAACAGACTTTCTTTTTTACTGCCGGCTAATGCATAAAGTGAAATCGATAAAATTTCAATTCCAAGAAATAACATAGCCATGTTATTGAAGGAGATCATCAGGACAGCGCCAGCAATTGCAAATAATATTAGAGCCGATCGATCCGTTTGATGCGATTGACCCCTGAAATAATCACTGGACATCCAAAACCAAAAAATAGAAATGACTACAATTAGGGCAATGAATACAATTGAAAAATTATCAAACACCACCATGTCATTGTAGTAGTGCTGACCAGTGTTCCAGTCCATCACGATCAGTACTGTTACCAGACATAAGCCTACTATGATGACCGCACCAAGCGCTTTCTTAAGGTTAGCTATTTCAGCCAGCAGCGAAAGAAAACCTAACCCACAAATAAGATATAGTGCATTCATGTTATTATTTTACCGAAGCCGAAAAGTCTGACATGACAACCAAAATAGAATCTACCGCTGCTTCTGATATTGCTAGCAATGGAGATGGATACACTCCAATGCCAATAATTAGAATCACCATTGGAAATAGAACTAATTTTTCGTGTGTTGATAAATCAACAAAGCCGATTGTTGTCTTATTTGGTTCACCTGACATCGCTTTCTGAAAGGTGCGAAGCATATAAATCGCTCCTAGTATGATCGTCAATCCCGCGATTGCTCCAATCAGGAATTGATACTGGACAAGCGAATTGATCAACATAAATTCACCCACAAAGCCGCTGGTCAATGGCAAGGCAACACTTCCCAACATGACGACAATAAAAACAGAGGACAACACCGGAGCCATGTTTCGAATACCGCCTAATTCTGATAGTGATCTTGTCTTTGTCCGTTCAAAAATAATTTCGATGATAAAAAAGAGTGCAAAAACCACAATACCATGACTCAACATCTGAATGATAGCACCTTGCATACCGATCTTACTAAGCGTTAACAATCCTGCAGAAATTAAACCTACGTGAGCGATTGACGAATAAGCTACAAGCCTTTTAAAATCATTTTGGACGATAGCAATACACGAAGCGTAAATGATTCCAATCACTGAAATGATAATGACAAAGTTGCCCCATTCATGAACACCAAGAGGAACAACTGGTATAAGCCAACGGATTACTCCATAGATACCCATCTTCAACATGATGGCAGAAAGTAACATAGTGCCCTGTACTGGGGCTACCGTATACGTATCGGGTTGCCAAGTATGAAAAGGAAAAATTGGCATCTTGATCGCGAAGGCAACAAACAGTGCCCAGAAAATAAGGCTTTGTTCAAAAACGGGTAATGACCGACCTGCTGTATACAATGCGGTAATATCAAATGTGTGAGAGCCTGGAGTTTGAAAATATAAATAGACCAAGCCGATAAGCATGAATAAACTACCTGCCAGGGTGTAGATAAAAAACTTAAGTGTGATTTTGCCCCGTCCCTCGCCTCCCCATAGCAGGCAGATAAACCAAATGGGAATAAGCGCAACTTCCCAGAACAAGTAAAACAGAAATCCATCCCTTGCCACAAATACACCGACTAGTGCCATCTCCATCATCAAGATTAGTCCGTAAAAATTGGAAGTTCTTATTTCAGAACGGTTGAAAGAAGATAAAATAATAAAGGGGACAAGAACGGTGGTCAACAAGACAAGCAAAAGACTTATTCCATCAACACCTACTGAGAAATTTATTCCAAGCGAAGCAATCCATGGTTCATTGACACTAAATTGAACTTCGGCAGTTTTAACAAATTGAAAAGCCATCAGCAAGGAAACCACCAACTCAATAACGGAAACCGCCAGAGCAAGCTCTTTTGCTTTCTTAAAATTGAAAGCCAGCAACGCTACCGATGCAAGTAATGGCCAGACTAGGAGAAAAATTATCATTAGAACAGTTAATCGTTATCAGTTAATCGTTAATGCAAGCAACATCGCCACCACACCCATCACCATAATAAAAATATAAAATCCGATAGTTCCATTTTGAAACCATCTGAAAAGACCACTCCATGCTACTACCGATTCACCAACAGAATTAACTAGTCTGTCAATAGCAAGTCTCTCAATAATCAAATCAAACTTACCAGATAACCAGTACAACGGCTTTACCACAATTGTATCATAAATTTCATCTACAAAGTATTTATGATACGACAACTTATGAAGCATGCCAATACGTTCACCTTCAGCAGACGGAACGCTATCTTTAGCAACATACATTGAGTAACCTATTCCAATAACAACCAGGGTAAGGGCGATCACTGTGCCCATCAGCATGTATTCAGTTGAATGACTTAATTCATGAGCAACTAATACTGTTTGGGATTGGGCGAATACCGGTGACAAAAATTCATTCAGCCATGCCGATCCCCAAAGAACTTCAGGCACATTCATAAATCCCCCGACCACAGACATCACAGCCAACAGGATCAATGGAACTGCCATACTTTTTGGCGATTCATGAATATGATGCATCACATTTTCTCCGGCTCTTACTGAACCATAAAAAGTAAGGAAGAATAACCTGAACATGTAAAATACAGTGAGTAAAGAAGCAAGTAATGCAACACCCCATACCAATGGGTTCACCGAAAAGGCATGAGCCAGGATTTCATCTTTTGAAAAGAAACCTGCAAAAGGTGGTATTCCTGAAATGGCCAAAACACCAATGAAGAATGTAATGTAGGTGATAGGCAAGTACTTTTTCAACCCGCCCATCTTACGAATATCTTGCTCACCTTGTAAGGCATGAATCACACTACCTGCACCAAGGAACAATAACGCTTTGAAGAAAGCATGTGTTGCCATATGAAAGATGCCACTTGAGAATGCCCCTACGCCTAGCGCGACAAACATTAAACCCAATTGACTAACGGTTGAATAGGCCAATACTTTCTTGATATCATTTTGAGTTAAGGCAATTGTAGCAGCAAACAAAGCTGTCGCTAATCCAATTACAAGAATTAAGTTCAATGAAATGGGCGAAAGTGAATACAATAAATTATTACGAGCCACCATATACACACCAGCTGTGACCATTGTAGCCGCATGGATCAAAGCCGAAACAGGCGTTGGTCCCGCCATGGCATCAGGCAACCATGTATATAGTGGAATTTGAGCGCTCTTACCCATTGCGCCTACAAAAAGTAAAATAGTAATGAAGGTAATTGTGCTTGTATCTAAAGAGGTGGCCTTTGCAAACACCTCTTCATAATTAAGGCTTCCACAATTCATAAAGATAAGGATCACACCTAGCAACAAACCCAAGTCACCAATTCTGTTCATGATGAAGGCCTTGTTCGCGGCATCGTTATACGCCTGGTTCTTAAACCAGAAGCCGATCAGGAGATAAGAACATAATCCAACACCTTCCCAGCCTACAAACATGACCAGGTAATTCGAACCCATCACTAGCATGAGCATGAAGAATACAAACAGGTTCAGGTAAGAAAAGAATTTATTGAAACCTGCATCATCGTGCATGTAACCAATACTGTATACATGAATCAAAAATCCAACACCCGTTATGATTAATAACATGATGGAGGACAGAGGATCCACTAAAAAACTGAAATTAATTGAAAGGTCACCTGTGCTAATCCAATCCATTACAACGACTTGAAAGAAGCGTTGATCCTCAGGTTGAGACAGCAGTTGTGTGAATAACAGGACAGATATAATGAAAGAAACGAGGACTGCACCGCATGCAATAAAAGACACTACTCCGTGCGATAGTCTCTTATTATTTAAACTAATAATAAGAAAGCCAAGCAATGGCAATACTGGAACAAGTACTATTAAAAATTCTATTCCTACCATTTCAATCTATTCAAAACATTAATATCCGTAGTACGAGTGTTTCGGTACATCATCATCAAAATAGCAAGACCCACTGCCACCTCTGCAGCAGCTACGGCCATGATAAAAAATACAAATACCTGCCCTGCAGGATCATTCAGGTAATTTGAAAATGCCACCATTAGTAAATTCACTGCATTCAACATCAACTCAATACACATGAAAATAATAATCGCATTTCTTCTGTAGAGAACGCCCAATACACCGATGGTGAAGAGCACTGCGCTAAGCCATATGTAGTAGTCTATTGGAATCATGTTAATCGTTAATCGTTAATCGTTAATCGTTAATCGTTAATCTATTAATTATTTTAATATTCATTCTATAATTTTGTAGCCGATTCCCTATTAACTTTTAACTATTAACTCTTCTCAGATTTACCGAGCATTACGGCTCCTACCATCGCTGCGAGCAGCAGCACGGAAGCGATTTCAAACGGTAATAAAAAATCGGTAAACAATACTTTTCCTAAATTCTTGACTAGCCCAATTTCGCTTCCCTGCACGGATTGATTCACGATCATTTCCGATCCCTTTAAAGATCCAATCAATACAATAAGTAATAAGCCTGAACAGATAGCGGCAGCAAACTTTAAAAACGTGCTTTTGTGTGGTTCAGTCTCTGCATTCAAATTCAAAAGCATGATCACATACAGAAACAGCACCATAATGGCGCCTGCATATACAATCACGTGGACGACTGCTAGAAATTGCGCATTGAGAAGTACGTAATGACCAGCAATGGCGAAAAAAGTAATGATCAGATATAATACACTGTAAACAGGATTCTTGGAGAACACCACCAGTAATGCAGAGAAGACCGCTACAAAAGAAAGAAAGTAAAACAGGTTCAGGGCCACTTAATAAATTATTTGTTATGACTAAATTGCTTTTGCTTTTT
The DNA here is from genome assembly GCA_031414855.1 of Bacteroidia bacterium. Taxonomy (GTDB): domain Bacteria; phylum Bacteroidota; class Bacteroidia; order Cytophagales; family Cyclobacteriaceae; genus ELB16-189. The sequence continues at coordinate 17,743 of JANOQK010000121.1, forward strand.
AAACTCCAACACCTGTGGAGTTTGTCTAATGGTAACGTCTATTCTGGCATCCACCGGCTCCACCAATTTGTCCTTCCCAAAAATAAATTCCTTCCGTCCATAATCTGTTTCTACAATCCGCTTGGTAAGGAAGATTGCTTCCTTCGGACAGGCCTCTTCGCACAAACCGCAGAAAATACACCGCAACATATTGATCTCATAGGTGGATGCATATTTTTCTTCGCGATACAAATTCTCCTCTCCTTTATTACGCTCAGCTGCTACCATGGTGATGGCTTCCGCAGGGCAAGCTACAGCGCATAGTCCACATGCTGTGCACCGTTCTGCTCCTTTCTCATCGCGCTTCAATACGTGTTGGCCTCTCCAGATGTCACTGATCTCTCTTACTTTTTCAGGATACCTAATGGTGGCGCTCCTTCTAAACAAATGCTTGATCGTAATCATCACTCCGCCCAGAATAGCGGGCAGGTACATCCGCTCCCAGAAATTCATTTCTTTCTTGACGACTACTTTTGATCTATTGGTCAACATAAATTCGTTAATCGTTATCCGTTAGTGGTTAATCGTTGTTTTCGCAAGTTTGTCATTCTACACTTCCTATTAACTTTTTTCTTTTAACTATTAACTAGTATTGCCAATGCTGTAATAAATATATTCACTATCGCCAGTGGTATTAATATTTTCCATCCCAGGTTCATTAATTGATCGTAGCGGAAGCGTGGGATAGTCCAGCGGATCCACATAAAGAAGAAGATGAAGAAACTAATCTTAAAAAAGAACACTACCGAACCTAAAATCGTAATCACATTGTGATCCAATCCCAGATTATTCATGAAAGGAAAGTTAAATCCACCAAAGTATAAAGTAGAGATCACTGCTGAAGAGATAAACATGTTGATGTACTCAGCAAACAAATAAAAGCCAAGTTTCATACTGCTATATTCAGTGTGGTATCCACCAACCAATTCCGTTTCACATTCTGCTAAGTCAAAAGGAGTCCGGTTACATTCCGCGAAAGCGCAGATCAAAAATATTAGAAACCCTACTGGCTGATATACAACATTCCAGAAGTTCCAGTCATTACCAATTCCACCTGCCTGCATCACACTAATCTCGCGTAGACTTAGTGTTCCAGTCATGATAATGAGGGCAATGATGGATAACCCCATGGCTACTTCGTAACTAATCATTTGGGCCGAAGCTCTGATAGCACCAAGCAAAGAAAACTTATTGTTTGATGACCAACCGCCTATCATGATTCCATAAACACCTATAGAGACAACACCAAATACATAAAGTATTCCAATGTTGAGGTCAGCAATCTGAAGCATGTATTCATTTCCATCAATAATGAGTGTATTGCCCCAGGGAATCACAACGCCTGCCATCAATGCTGTAAGCATTGCAATGCATGGCCCCATTACAAATAAAAATTTATTGGAGACATTAGGTATTATCTCTTCCTTCATGATGAATTTGAGTCCATCAGCCAGTGGCTGAAGTATTCCAAATGGACCGGCACGATCAGGACCGATGCGATCCTGAAGAAAGGCCGCTACCTTTCGCTCCGCATACGTAGAATAGGCGGCAATGAGAAGCGTGAGTGTGAAAATCGCCCCAATGAGAATTCCTTTAAAAAGTAAGAGCGACATCATGAGGTGAGTAATGGATTAGATTGTGGTAATTGCTTTCCTTTCTCAAATTCAATCTGTCTGTCGATTTCTTTTTTTAGTTTCAAGAGGTCTGTTCGCTCGTAATGATTTTGCGAAATAACTGAGTTATGGTCAATGTGTCGTGGTCCTTCAATAGTCCAATCACTTAGATTCTTGTGTTCAAAGCGGCATTCATTACAGATAAACTCCTTCACTTCACCATATTGATCTTTCCTGGCAGATACTCGCAATACTTCTTCTCCTTTTGTCCAAAGTATAACTTTTCCGCTACATGTTGAGCAATTGCGATGAGCATCCAATGGATTGGTAAACCATACCCTGCTCTTAAACCGGAAGGTCTTATCTGTCAATGCGCCAACCGGACAAACGTCAATCATATTACCGGAGAAGTCATTGTCAACTGCTTGTTGAATATAGGTGCTGATTTCCGATTTGTCGCCCCGACCTAAAACTCCATGGACTCTATTGTCGGTCAGTTGATCGGCTACATAAGTGCAGCGGTAGCACAAGATGCACCTTGTCATGTGCAGTTTTATCTTATCACCAATATCAACTTTTTCAAATGTTCTTCTGTCCTCTTCATAACGAGTAGCTGCGGCACCATGCTCGTAAGCTAAGTTTTGGAGATCACATTCACCGGCCTGATCGCAAACCGGGCAATCTAATGGATGATTGATTAACAAAAATTCAACGACAGCTTTTCGTGACTCAAGTACTTCAGTGGATGTTTTACTTTGCACCACCATGCCATCTGCAACTGGAGTGCGGCAAGAAGCCATCAGCTTTGGAAGTGGGCGAGGATCCTTAGCTGAGCCTTGTGCTACTTTCACCAAGCATACTCTGCACTTTCCACCACTATCTTTCAAGCTTGAATAATAACACATGGCAGGAGGCACAAGATCACCACCGATTTGCCTTGCAGCATTCAGAATGGTAGTTCCATCAGGAACTTCTACTTCGATACCATCTATTGTTAACTTCGCCATTATTCAGTTAATAGTTATCCGTTGTTAGTTAATCGTTAGCGGTTTCAAAAGCGGCAAGCGGTTCTTCCACTTTTGACTCCTTTGCCTTCTTCAAGTAGTCAATATATCCATTTAAAACTGCAAGGCACTCCTGAATCTCGTTTCTGTATTCCTTTAAAACCTCTTCAGTAATATATTTTTCTTCTTTAGCACAAATCAAGTGATCTAACAATTCATAAATGGAACCTCTTCCTTGTCGGCAATACTGGATGTTTTCCTGAAAGTGAAAACGTCCATAACCTTCAGCTATTTGTGCGGGAGTTGACCTTGAACATCTTATCATCTGATCCACCAATCGATATTTTTCTTCAGTAGGAAAAGCTTTCACCAGAATCGATATTTTTCTTCTTAACTCAGCAGCCTTTTTCCAACAGTCAAGGTCTTCGAAAGATCTCATTTTCGTCACTATTAACTTTTTCCTATTAACTATTAACTAATAACGTTTCGCTCACAAAAGGTTCCTTCTCAAAATGCTTCGGATCCTTCACTTTCTCAGGATACTTAATATGATATTCAAATTCTTCTCTGAAGTGGCGAATAGCACTGGCTACCGGCCATGCTGCAGCGTCACCTAAAGGACAGATCGTATTGCCTTCAATTTTCTTTGCAACACTCACCAATAAATCGATATCACTCATCTGACCATGACCATGCTCAATGCGATGTAAAACTTTTTCCATCCAACCTGTTCCCTCACGGCACGGACTGCATTGTCCACAAGATTCGTGATGATAGAATCGTGCAAACGTCCAGAGGTTACGAACGATACATGTTGTTTCATCCATCACTATAAATCCTCCTGAACCTAGCATCGTGCCAGTGGCAAATCCACCATCTGCCAATGATTCATAGGTCATCAATCTGGGTTCACCTTTAGCTGTTTTTAAAATCAAATCGGCTGGTAGAATTGGAACTGAAGATCCTCCTGCAACTACCGCTTTTAATTTTCTTCCTTTCCAAATGCCACCGCAGTATTCATCAGAATAAATAAACTCTTCCACCGGTAAACCTAACTCTATTTCATACACACCCGGTTTGTTGATATGACCGCTTGCCGAAATCAACTTGGTACCAGCACTCTTGCCAATACCCACATCGTTGTATTTATCGGCTGTTATATTTATGATTGTGGGAACTGAAGCCAGCGTTTCCACATTGTTCACAACGGTTGGACAGCCATATAAACCTGCTATTGCAGGAAAGGGTGGTTTCAATCTTGGATTGCCGCGCTTACCTTCCAATGATTCAAGTAAAGCTGTTTCTTCTCCACATATATAAGCACCTGCGCCTGGATGAACATACAAATTAAGTGAGTAATCTGTCCCTAAAATATTTTTTCCTAAAAAACCAGCTGCATACGCTTCTTCTATTGCTTTCTCCAAAATGCGAAGCACATACATGTATTCTCCTCGGATATAGATGTAAGCAGTCTTTGCTCCCAAGGTATAACTTGAAATGATCATTCCCTCAATTAAAAGATGAGGTAACTTTTCCATCAGGTAGCGATCTTTGAATGTACCTGGTTCGCTTTCGTCAGCATTACAAACTAAATACCGAGGCTTATCTGATTTCTTATCGAGGAAACTCCACTTTAATCCAGAAGGAAAACCTGCACCTCCTCTACCTCTCAAATCAGAAAACTTAACTTCCTCAAGGATTTCATCAATAGTCATCGTCTTCAACGCCTTTTCCACAGCGGCATAGCCACCCTTCTCACGATAGACTTTTAAGGTCTCGATGGCTGGTACGTTGATGTGCTCTAATAAGAATTTTTTACCCATTCCTGTCAGTTAATCGTTCTCAGTTATCAGTTAATCGTTCTCAGTTATCAGTTAATCGTTCTCAGTTATCAGTTAATCGTGATAGCAACCACAATTAACTATTCACTATTAACATTTCTCACTTCATATAAGAACTTCTCTCTCCTTTTGCTCTCAAATTTTCAACCAGTTGATCTACCTTCTCTTCCGTAAGGCCTTCATAATATTCAGCACCACACTGCAACATAGGTGCCGTTCCACAAGAACCTAAACATTCTACTGCTTTCATTGTGAACATTCCATCTGCTGTGGTCTCCCCCACTTTTATCTTTAACCTGTTTTCTAAATGTTCAATAATATCATCTGAACCTCTCAACATGCACGAGCCCGTCTGACAAACTTCAAGCAGGCATTTACCTACCGGCTTAAGATTATACATGGAGTAGAATGAAGCTACTTCGTACACTTCAATCGGTTTGATAGTAAGCAGTGAGGCCACATAATCCATTGCCGGGACACTCAACCATCCATCAAATTCCGACTGTGCCAAATGCAACACCGGAAGCAACGCAGACTTTTGCCTTCCTTCAGGGTACCGTTTGATGATTTTGTTCACCAGTGCCAGCGTATCTTTTGAAAATTCCATTTCTTAACAGTTGTCAGTTAATCGTTAACCGTTAATCGTGGTTCATTTAATTTTATTCTAGCGGACATTCCTATTAACATTTTTCTTTTAACTATTAACACATCACGCATCCAGTTCACCCGCAATCACATTCATACTGCTCATGGTCAGGATTGCGTCTGACAACATAGAGCCTTTAATCATTTCAGGATAGGCCTGATAATATATAAAGCAAGGTCTTCTCATGTGCAGACGAAATGGTGTCCTTCCACCATCGCTAATCAAATAAAAACCTAACTCCCCATTTCCTCCCTCTACACAATGATATACTTCGCCTTTTGGAACATCCGTTTCACCCATCACAATCTTAAAGTGATAGATCAATGCCTCCATATT
>JANOQK010000122.1:0-2572 GCA_031414855.1 Bacteroidia bacterium
CCTAACAATTTTACGTCTTTGCGAGTGTCCGCGATGGACAGCGGGAGGAACGAAGCAATCCCCAAAATCGGGAGATTGCCCGCCCGGATGACTGCGGTCGGACAGGCTTCGCCCCATCACACAAATCCTCGCTGGTGCTCGCAATGACGTTTCATGGTTTTACGTAAGGTCAGTTAAATAATTTGTTCTTCGATAAATTTAATTTCTTCTTCAATATTCACTTTTGATTTTAACTCTTGCAGTCTATTCAATGTTTCTCTTAAAAAATTCTGGTGACTTTTTGAGGAAGGTTGAAAGGGCTTATGTGAAATGGCTTTTGCAATCTCCTGCCATTCATCCAAAAATAGTTTGGTTTCCTGATTAAAGTATTTGGCTGAGAATTTCTTCCAGATGTAGCCGATAGCATCAGGGGTGGGGTGGATGAGATCAGATGAATAGAATCGATAATCCCTTAAATCATCAAGAAGAATTTCATAAGCTGGGAAGTATTCGACATCAGGATATAACTCGCTAAGTGTATGACACGTCAATCTTAAAATTGATTTACTGACACTGTTTAACTCTAACGTATCTTTGAGATGCCTTACTGGGCTAACGGTAAGTATGATTCTTATTTCTGGATTAAAGTTTTTGAGTTTCTTGTAAGTCTCATCAAATGATTCTAGAATTTTCTTTTGAGTAAGTAGGGATTTTTTGAATTGCTGAGATGGCATTTTATGACAGTTGGCAACTACTTCCCCGGTATCCATTCTTTCATATACCCAAGAGGTACCATAAGTAATGAACAAGAACTTACTGTCGCGAAGAAAATGGTGCGTGTGCCGAACAACGTCTTTAATCTTCGACTCTAATAGGCTTTTGGAAACTGCTGCAAATTCCGAGTGAAAATCATAGTTCAATGCTATCTCCTGGTTTTGTAGATAGGTATGGTCGAGAGAGGGCTGATTATGAACCGATTGAAGCAGTAACTTATGAATGGATAAGGGATTATAAATCGTGCCAAATGGGTTGTTGGAGATGGAGAATTTTCCCTCTTGTAATTTTTGCCCAATGCTATCGGCAAAACAGGATCCCAAAGTTATCATTGGGTGATGCAACGAGATTTTGTGCTCGGCTGGCTTGAGGTTTAGTTCGGTTCTGAATTCGTCCATAGATCAAAGTTACTCGAACGTATGTTAGGGAAAACTATTTTAGCCACAGATTCACAGATTTACATGCTCTGCACAAATTACTAAAATCTACTCCTTTGGATTACTACAGAAAGTTTAGCGCGAAGAGCAGAGGATTACCTTTTAATAAACTAGATTTTGAATGTAGAATTTACTACATAAATGACCCAACAATAATCTGTGAATCTGTGCCAATTTAAACCGGAAGTTCACTTAATTTAGCGGCTCCGTCCAACCTTACTAAATGTATTGCTATGCTTGATCAGAAAGACCTGGAAAAAATTCCACTTAAAATCTTCAAAAGTTCAGAGGAGGCCTCCGTTTTTGTAGCCAACGAAATTGCCGCTTTAATAAAAATCCGCCAACTGGAAGGGAAGCCTTGCGTTCTTGGCTTGGCAACTGGTTCTACGCCAACCCGGGTGTATGCTGAGTTGGTAAGGATGCACCAAAAGGATGGCCTTAGTTTCAAAAATGTGCACACCTTTAATCTGGATGAGTATTATCCAATTCCGCCTGATTCCCTGCAGAGCTATGTTCGTTTCATGAATGAGCATTTGTTTAACTATATAGACATTCCAAAGAAGAACATTAATATTCCAGATGGCACGCTTGCCAAAGAGAAAGTAGCTGACTTTTGCAAAGACTATGATGCAAGAATCGAACAACTTGGAGGAATTGATATTCAGGTGCTGGGTATTGGTCGCACGGGGCACATTGGTTTTAACGAACCTGGTTCATCCGAGCGTTCAACTACTCGTCTGATAACACTCGATCAGGTAACACGTATTGACGCGGCCAGTGATTTCTTTGGCGAAGAGAACGTTCCTCGTAAGGCAATTACAATGGGAGTTGGCACGATCATGAAAGCCAAGCGCGTAGTGATGATGGCGTGGGGCGAGGGCAAAGGTACCATTGTGAAGAAAGCAGTGGAAGGTCCTGTAACAGATCAAATTCCTTCTACGTTTCTCCAAAAGCATTCTAATACATTGGTGGTGTTAGATGATGCGGCATCATCGCAATTAACAGCTATTAAAACTCCTTGGCTTGTTGATAGCTGCGAGTGGGATGAAGTGCTTATCCGTAAGGCAGTAGTTTGGCTCTGCTTTAAATTAAATAAGACGATTCTAAAACTTACCAACCATGATTATATGGAACATGGTATGGGTGATGTGATTACCGAATTTGGATCAGCCTATCAAGTCAATATAAAAGTATTCAATCAGCTTCAGCACACTATAACGGGTTGGCCAGGTGGAAAACCCAATGCAGATGACTCCAACCGCCCTGAACGCGCTTCACCATTTCCGAAACGTGCGATTATCTTTAGCCCGCACCCTGATGATGATGTAATTTCAATGGGAGGAACATTTCTTAGATTAGTAGATCAAGGTCATGAAGTACAT
>JANOQK010000123.1:0-5876 GCA_031414855.1 Bacteroidia bacterium
CGTTCAGGTCGGTGGAATATTGGGTGGAACAGTCATTGTCTTGAATATGCTCTACTCAGGCTTCTCCATTTTTACATGGACCATTATAACTTCCGTTTTTGTGGGTGGCTTGATCTTCAATGGCCGCTATGCCTGGATCGAAAAACTTTCGCTGCTGATGATGGTGATGTTTACTGCTCTGACAATCACTTCGTTGTTTTCACTTCAGTATACGATCTATAGTTTTACTTTTTCGGATATTATTAATGGATTTAAGCTTAACCTCTCTGGTGAAATTGTAGCCATTGCCATTGGCGCATTTGGAATAACCGGAGTGGCCAGTGATGAAATCATTGCTTACAATTACTGGTGTATTGAAAAAGGATATGCAAGCTACACCGGTCCACGTGATGATTCACCCGCCTGGAAGAACCGCGCGCAAGGCTGGATCAAGGTCATGTACCTCGATGCAATGGTTGCTATGATCATTTACACCATTGTAACTGTGGCTTTCTATTTACTTGGTGCGGCTGTGCTTCACCATCGTGGCGATATTCCACAAGGAAATGAAGTGATTGAAACCATTGCCTTAATCTACACCCAAACGCTTGGATCCGGAGTGAAAAACGTTTACCTCGTTGGCGCCTTCTTTGTGTTGTTCTCCAGTTTGTTCGCTTCACTTGCGGCCTGGACCAGGTTGTTCTCAGATATTTTCGGTCAGATGGGTTGGATTGATTTTTCGAATCTCGCACAACGCACCAAAGTAATCTCAGCCCTTGCGTTGTTCTTTCCACTCACATGGGCATGCGCTTACTTGTTTATCAACCTCCCGGTGTTAATGGTACTCTCGGGTGGAATTGTTGGATCGTTTATGTTATTCCTGGTGATGTACGTGGCTCTGCATTTCAAATACAGAAGAACTACATTGATCAAATCATCCCTATTTTATGATATTGCTTTTTGGATCAGCATCATTTCAATCTTTGTTGTTGGGATATATGGCGTAGTGAGGGTCTTGTCTTAACTTGTCTACTAAAATTTAAGGACTTTACCATCTTTAAAAAGCATCTCCTTCGCTTCCTTCCAAGTAGGCAAGGCGGAAGCCTCAAGGGTAAGCGTTCGTATCTCTTTTGAGATAGCTGCACTTTTCTTCATCGCCTCCAGATGAGCTCCGCTCTTTGCGAATGATTTCAATTCGTCCATAGAATCCCACAGCGTCATGGTATAATGTTTTGTCCAAAAGCCTTGTGCCTTGTATGATTGACAAGTAGTGTCCTTTAATTGCCTCATAATTTTCAATACGTTATAAGAAAGCGCAAAGAAATTAAGAGGTGACTTGAGTTTGATGTAGGTAATCGTGACAAACACTTTATAAAATGGATTTGTTAATTTTAATTACAATATAGTTAAAGTTATGGGGAAAATGAATCCGAAATTCGATGCGTACATCGCAAAGGCCGCGCCATTTGCACAACCAATTCTGATTCACTTGCGGCAGGTTGTTCATCGCGGTTGCCCGGAAGTAGCAGAAGTAATCAAATGGGGCTTTCCCAATTTTGAATACAACGGCATATTGTGCAGCATGGCTGGCTTCAAGCAACATTGTTCACTTGGCTTTTGGAAAGGCTCCATCATGAGCGACCCTAAAGGCGTGATGACCAAAACCGGCAAGACGGCCATGGGGCACTTCGATCGGATAACATCGGTCTCGGATTTACCATCTGATAAAGTCTTACTCTCCTATATTAAGGAGGCCATGAAATTAAATGATGAGGAAGTTAAACTTCCGCAACGCAGCAAATCCAAAGTTGAAAAAGTATTGAAAGTTTCACCTTACTTTCTAAAAGAACTTAAGAAGAACAAGGCCGCATTTAAAAATTTTGAAGGCTTCAGTTACAGCAACAAAAAAGAGTATGTGGAATGGGTTGACGAAGCAAAAACAGATCCCACTCGAGAGACTCGTATAAAAACTGCAATAGAGTGGATGGCTAAGGGGAAGATCAGGAATTGGAAGTATGTGCGGAAATAGGACTTAGGCATTGAGGGATTAGACATTGGGCATTAGAACTTAGGATTGCGAATTTCTATTTGATGTAGGGGTCAATGATTTTTTTCCAAATATCATATCCTTTCTTATTCATGTGTAAACCATCTTCAACGAAGAGGTCTTTCATTACAATGCCATCTGCATCGAGCATGTGCGTCCAAACATCAACGAAGCTTACTTTCTTCTGCTTCTTTGCCCAACCTTCTAATTTTTGGTTGTAGTCCAGATACTTGTCTTTCAACTGCCATCGCAATATGCTTGGCTTGGGAGAAATAAATAAGACCTTGGTTTTCTTAGGAAGTTTTTCGCGAATCAGCAAAAGTAGTTTATCAGCCTGCGCCAAAATCTCCTCCGGACTTTTTCCAGCACCAATATCATTATCACCTTCATAAATAAAAATTTGCTTAGGACGATAAGGCACGATCAACTTATCTACGAAGATAACCAGGTCTGCCATTTCCGAACCACCAAAACCTCTGTTCAAAACATTATGTTTTGGAAAATCTGTTTTAAGACTGATCCAAAGACGAACACTTGAACTACCCGTAAAGAGGATTATTTTCTTTTTATTAATGGCACTGTCTCCAGCAATAAGTTTATCAACTTCCGCCTGGAAACGAGAAGGTTCCTGTGCTTTCAGCAGACCCCCGAAAAGCAAGAGCAAAACAAATACAACTTGCTTCACTATCCGAGTCATCATCATTTGGTTAAATCTTTCAGCATACAAATACTTTCCTTCACATCTACATAAGGATCGAAATTTGGAATTCGCAAATATCCTGATTTTTCATAGGCGGCAATAGCTTCAGGTTGATTGATTCCAGTTTCTAATTTTGCCTGAATAAATTTCTCTTCCTTCGCCCATTGCTCTAACTTTTGCAAAATCATTTTACCAACTCCTTTGCTTCGAAAAGAGAAGGCCACATACATCCGTTTAATTTCAACTACATCTTTTTCTTTCATCGGCCTAAAGCAGCCACACCCAATTGGAACCTCATCTTCATGAACCAGAATAACGCGGAAGCTCTCATCGACATAATTATATGGGGCAAATTTTTGCTGGATGTCTGGATAACGTTCCCAAAGATCTTTATCAAGATCAATTATAAGGGCTTTAAAATCAGGATCAGAAGCAGTTGTTCTTTTGTACGTCATCATAATTTGACTCAAAAGATAGCATCAGCGCTTCATCCAAACAAGTCTGAACTTAGATAACGGTCTCCCCTGTCGCAGATAATAAAAACAATCACACCGGAATTTATTTCACTCGCAATTTTTAATGCAGCAACCAATCCACCTCCGCTACTCATCCCGGCAAGTATACCTTCTTCTTTCGCCAACCTGCGTGTCATTTCACGTGCTTCTGCTTCACTCACATCGATAATCCTGTCAACCCTTTCTCTTTCAAATATTTTAGGGAGAAATTCTGTAGACCATCTTCGAATACCTGGGATACTTGATCCATCGGTGGGCTGCGTTCCAACTATCTGCACACTTCTATTTTGTTCTTTTAAGTAGCGCGATACACCCATGATCGTGCCTGTAGTGCCCATCGCAGAAACAAAGTGGGTTACTTTTCCATTTGTATCACGCCAGATTTCAGGACCTGTAGTCGTATAATGAGCCATATAATTGTCCGGATTAGCAAACTGGTTAAGTATATGATAACCTTCTTTAGCAGACATCTCTTCGGCCAACTCGCGTGAATACTCAATCGTCTTTGCTTGGGGCGTTAAGATTACCTTAGCACCATACGCCTCCATAGCCAGCACGCGTTCACGGGTAGAATTATCAGGCATCACAAGTGTCATGTTCAATCCCATGATACGAGCAATCATAGCGAGTGCTATCCCTGTATTTCCACTGGTCGCCTCAACGAGCTTATCGCCTCGCTTAATTTCTCCTCTATCCAACGCTCCCTTAATCATGCCATAGGCTGCGCGATCTTTCACACTTCCGCCTGGATTATCTCCTTCCAGTTTACCATAGATCGTTACGTTCTTATTAACGGGTATGTATTGCAACTCCACTAAGGGTGTATTACCGATCAGTTCAGATAATTTCATTCTTTGGAAACTAAAAGTTAATAATTATACCTATCTGCCGACAGGCAGGTGTTAATAAGAAGGGTGTGTCTACTATTTACCATCCGATTTAAAAACAACCAGGTCAGTCTCGTCAGTATCTCCGTTGTACATCTTGGCTTGATAATAAATTTTGGAATTAGCCGGCACGCTTCGAGTCAACCAAACATTGCCGCCAATCACGCTATCATGTCCAATGATAGTTTCGCCTCCCAAAATAGTTGCACCTGCATAGATGACCACATGATCCTCAATAGTGGGATGTCGTTTCTTCTCCGCATCGTGTTTATCAACACTAAGCGCACCTAATGTAACGCCTTGATATAACTTAACATGATTACCAATGAAGGTTGTTTCTCCTATTACAATTCCGGTTCCGTGATCGATACAGAAGTGCTCTCCTATTTTTGCAGCTGGATGTATGTCTATCCCAGTTTTACTATGTGCATGTTCCGTGATTACGCGTGGAATACCGCCTACTCCTAAGCGATGAAGTTCATGCGCAAGTCGATAAGCGGCAATGGCATAAAAGCCAGGGTAAGTGCGAACCACTTCACTCGTACTTTTCGCAGCAGGATCACCTTCGTACATAGCAAAAATATCATGCTCCAGCTTTTGATGAATGCCTGGCAATGCATTGAAAAATTTATCGGTAATTTCTTTCTCATTCTTTGAGCTTAGCACATGGGCATGCCGGATCATATCTTCCATAGCCATTTGCAATTCATTAAAATGGCCTTCAAAGTCTTTCTCAGATGAAAAAGTCTCATTGGAAAAATCAGGAAAAAGAGCACCCAACAATCGAGTAAACAGTTGAGATACTTCCGCTGGCGATGGGCAAGTTGGGCAAGCCTGATGCGACTGATAAAGCTTCTGCAAAAAGATTTTGTCCATGGTACTTAAAGGAGATTTTTAGTCATTAGGTTCAGAATTATCAGACAAAAATCAATCAACTACTTAGGCGGATCAAATTTCTCCTGCATACACGTGTATCCCAAGTTAAGGTTGGCCAAAGTTTACTAACGAGAAAGAAATTGTAAGGCATTAGCTAAAATTTAACAACTGGTACCGATCATCCCTATTTAGAACAACATAAACAAGGCTGCCACCAGGGTCATAGCAATGATAAACCACCTGTAAATTTTCTCTGAAAGCCTTTTAACAATGAAGACCCCGAGGAAAGCACCCAAGATGATCGCAGGTAAGGTAATCAGGCTTAACAATACTGTATTCAACGTGATGGTATGCCACACGAAAACATGAAAGGGAACCTTAAACCAATTAACCACCAAAAAAAACCAGGCTGTTGTTCCGATAAATGAATTTTTAGGAAGACGAATGGACAATAAATAGACGGCCATAACAGAATTGGCAAGGTTGCCAACCATAGAAGTGAATCCCCCGGCAATACCGGTTGCTCCACCAAACCATTTTCTATGAGGCACCTCTTCCTTATGACTTTCCAGCCACACCATGATCACAACGCTCACAACAATCGTAACGGCCATGATCACTTTGAAAACACTGTCGTTGATGTAACTACCTGTGATTGTGCCCAACACCACACCAAGTGCTGCCCAGGGAAATAATATTTTTAAGTGTTTCCACGATGCGTGACGATGATAATACCAAACGCCCAATACATCGGCCAAGACTAAAATAGGAAGCATGATACCGCTCGAAAGCTGGCCTCCAAAAACATTTGCAAGGATGGGTACAGACATCATACCTGCACCGTGCACACCTGTCTTGGCCATGCCAATGAA
>JANOQK010000124.1:0-20603 GCA_031414855.1 Bacteroidia bacterium
GGAGTCTTGCTCCTCTATTTTATGGAGAAGTTGGGACTATAAAGAGCAAGCGGCTGAAGTATTGAAACTCACAGCTAAAGACATGCTTTCCAACAAGTTAATCGATGGTATTATTAAAGAACCAGTTGGAGGCGCTCACACAGATGTGAAGTGGATGGCGAATGAAATAAAGAGAACCATTATGACAAACTTTGCGGCACTCAGCAAACTGGATTCCCGAGAGCGGATAAACCAACGTATTGACAAGTTCGGATCCATGGGAGTGGTAAAGGAATAATCAGAAGATATCCATAATTAAGAGGCCGTTTCAAGCGGCCTTTTTAATTAACTTTCGGTCATGAAGTTGCACGTTATCAATACAGGGCTATTTAAACTTGATGGCGGTGCCATGTTTGGAGTGGTACCCAAATCCATGTGGCAAAAAACAAATCCTGCTGATGCCAACAACATGTGCACCTGGGCTATGCGTTGTTTGTTAATTGAGGATGGAAATCAATTGATCCTGATTGACAATGGAATGGGCGATAAACAGGACACGAAATTTTTTAGTCATTATTATCTGCATGGTGACGACAGCTTAATAAGTTCCTTGTCGAAGGCGGGATTCTCTCCAGATGATGTAACTGACATGTTCTTAACACATCTTCATTTCGATCATTGTGGTGGTGGTGTAAAAAGAGAAAATGGTAAACTCGCGCTTGCATTCAAGAACGCAAAGTATTGGAGCAATGCCGACCATTGGAAATGGGCAACGCAACCTAACTCAAGGGAGAAGGCTAGTTTTTTGTCTGAGAATATCTTACCGATGCAGGAAAGTGGCCATCTTAATTTTGTTGATAGCAGCAAGCCTTCATCGTTTAAACAATTTGATATTTTTTATGCCTCCGGTCATACCGATATGATGATGGTTCCGAAGATCACATACAAAAACAAGACGATTTGTTTTGTGGCTGATCTTATTCCTTCTTCCAGTCATATTCCTTTGCCTTACGTGATGGGTTATGACACAAGACCTTTAATCACGATGACTGAGAAAGAAGTCTTTTTAAAAGAAGCTGCAGATCAAGTGTATATACTATTCTTTGAGCATGATTCAGTGGGTGAATGCTGCACGGTGAAGCATACGGAAAAAGGAGTGCGGTTGGATAGGACATTTTCGTTATCGGATATTTGAATTTTGAAACTGATGACCTTACCACAAAGGACACAAAGAATTGCACATGGAACCACAAGGAAAGAAACGTTCGGCCTTTATGAACCCTTTGTGCCAGTGGTGGTAAAAAGTTAGGTGCTATGAAACTAGGTATTGTTCTTTCTGGAGGTGGGGCGCGTGGAGTGGCTCACATTGGCGTGCTGAAAGCGCTGGATGAAATGGGTGTTAAGTTCTCAATAGCATCTGGCACAAGCGCAGGTTCTATTGTAGCCTCACTATATTCTTACGGATATAAACCTGAGAAGATTTTTGACATCATAAAAAACCTTTCCATTTTTAAATCGGTTAGTCCCGCTTGGGCATGGGCGGGGCTACTCAAGATGGATGGCTTGGAGGCACTTTTGAAAAAGTATGTTCCTGAAAATAGTTTCGATGCCCTTAAAATACCACTTACTGTTGCGGCTACTGAAATACGCAAAGGCCGCATTCACTATTTTACAGAAGGAGAATTAATTCCTGCTATCCTTTCATCTTGTAGTATACCTGCAGTATTTAATCCTGTTAGTTTCAATGGTGGACTTTATGTTGATGGTGGGTTATTGGATAATCTACCGGTACTTCCCATTCGTGATAAGTGCGATTTTATTGTCGGCTCTCATTGCAATCATATCAGTTCTGAGTTTGATCCAAAGAATTTGAAGTTGGTAATTGAACGCAGTTTACTGATGGCTATTTCCTCTAATACTTTAGCCAGTCGCCAGATGTGTGATGTATTTATAGAGCCATCACGCATGGATCGATTTAGTAGCTTTGATATTGGCAAGAGCCAGGAGATATTTGACTTTGGTTACCAGTTTACAAAGCAGAATTTCATGCCACATCATTTTCAAAGACCGACAACAGAATGATCACTCCCATTTTAAGTTTTGAGGAACAAATTCTTCTAGGTATACCTGAAGAATTGCCATCGAAGCAAGAATTTGATACTTCTGTAAGTCATGCTCCCAGAAGAAAAGACATATTAACACTGGAAGAGAAAAAACTTGCCCTAAAGAACGCACTCCGATATTTTCATCCTCGTCATCATGCAGTATTGGCTCCTGAGTTCTTTGAGGAGTTACAAAAGTATGGACGTATTTATATGTATCGGTTCTGTCCTGAATACAAAATGTATGCACGGCCTATTTCAGAGTATCCTCATCAATCACAACAAGCAGCCGCAATTATGTTGATGATTCAAAATAATCTCGATCCGGCTATTGCGCAACATCCTCATGAATTAATTACCTACGGTGGCAATGGAGCGGTGTTCCAAAATTGGGCGCAGTACTTATTGACAATGAAGTACCTCGCTACGATGAATGATGAACAAACGCTTCATGTATATTCCGGCCATCCTATGGGTTTGTTTCCCTCATCAAAGGAAGCGCCTCGTGCAGTTGTTACAAATGGTATGATGATTCCCAACTATTCCAAGCAGGGCGATTGGGAAAAGTTTAATGCTTTGGGTGTAACGCAATATGGGCAGATGACTGCCGGGTCCTACATGTATATTGGCCCTCAAGGAATTGTGCATGGTACCAACATCACCATCTTGAATGCCGGAAGAAAAATATCCAAGCAAGGTGAAGGCCTTGCTGGTAAAATTTTTCTTACATCAGGACTTGGCGGAATGAGTGGAGCTCAGCCAAAAGCTGGAAACATAGCAGGATGTATTACAGTGATTGCCGAAGTGAATAGGAAAGCCACTGAGAAGCGTCACGTTCAAGGTTGGGTGGATGAAGTCATCGAGGATTTAGATGAATTGGTTATACGAGTGTTGAAAGCCAAGAAAGACAAAGAAGTAGTTTCAATTGCCTATCAAGGCAACATTGTGGATGTGTGGGAAAAGTTTGATAAGGAGAATATTTATGTGGATTTAGGTTCTGATCAAACTTCACTTCACAATCCCTGGGCAGGTGGTTATTATCCTGTTGGCCTTTCTTATGAGGATGCAAATGAATTAATGGTTAAAGATCCTGAAGTATTTAAAGAACAGGTCTACATTTCTTTGAGGAAACAAGCAAATTTTATTAATCGCCATACAGCAAAGGGAACTTATTTCTTTGATTATGGAAATGCTTTTCTATTGGAAGCATCTCGCGCAGGCGCGGATGTGATGGCTAAGAATGGAATTGATTTTCGATATCCTTCTTACGTGCAGGACATCATGGGGCCAATGTGTTTTGATTATGGTTTCGGCCCTTTTCGTTGGGTGTGTACTTCCAACAAAGAAGAAGACCTCGACAAAACAGATCAGATTGCTGCCGAAGTTTTGGAACGTATTCTAAAAGATGCTCCAGAAGAAATCCATTCGCAGTTAAAAGACAATATCAATTGGATTCGAGCTGCTAAGACAAACAAACTTGTTGTGGGATCAAAGGCTCGTATACTTTATGCAGATGCAGAAGGACGGATGAAAATTGCTGAAGCATTTAACAAAGCCATTGCGGATAAAAAGATTGGTTCAGTTGTATTAGGTCGCGATCATCATGATGTATCTGGCACCGATAGTCCTTTCAGAGAAACATCCAATATTTATGATGGATCACGCTTTACAGCTGATATGGCTATTCATAATGTGATAGGTGATTCATTCCGGGGAGCCACTTGGGTTTCAATTCACAATGGTGGTGGAGTAGGATGGGGAGAAGTTATCAATGGAGGTTTCGGTATGTTGCTGGATGGCTCAGCCGATGCAAGTCGAAAGTTGAAGAGCATGCTTTTCTTTGATGTCAATAATGGAATTGCCAGGCGAGCCTGGGCCAGGAATACCGGAGCAGTAAATGCCATTGCTCGTGCGCAAGACTATAATGATCAGTTGACTGTAACGATGCCTTATCCTGCAGATCAGAAATTAATTGATGACCTGATTTAATACGCAATGCTTCGACCACTTTATCTTTTTCTTTTTAAAATAGCGGGATGGAAAATCATTGGTAGTTTTCCCAAAGAGCTTAAGAAATATATCATAGCTGTTGCTCCCCATACAAGCAATTGGGATTTCCCGGTTGGTCTTGCCGCCCGAAGTATTTTAAGAATTCAAAAAGCAAGGTTCCTTGGCAAGAGTCAGCTTTTTAAACCAGCTTATGGATGGTTCTTTCGTGCATTGGGCGGTTATCCCGTAGAAAGAAGTTCCAGTCATGACATGGTAGATCAGGTGGCAAACATATTCAACAGCCATGATGAATTTATACTTGCGATGGCTCCTGAAGGCACACGTAAAAAAGTTGAGAAGTTTCGAACTGGGTTTTATTATATAGCGAAAAAGGCGGACGTCCCAATTATCCCTGTTGGGTTTGATTTTGGTAAGAAGGAAGTAGTTGTCGGGCAACCACTTTATCCATCCGGTAACATGGAAGCTGATTTTGAAATTCTCTATTCTTTTTATAGCAATATCCGAGGAAAAAACCCTGAATTAGGAATAAGTTAAAAAGTAATCGAGTCGTCAGACCGCTTTTTACTTCCGTGATCAGCGGTCTGACGACTTAGGACTTAAATTAACCAAATCTCGCAATCCCCAATTCCAACCCACGCAACTCGGCTAAACCTCTAAGTCTTCCTATTGCTGAGTATCCAGGATATGTTTTCTTTTTTAAATCATCCAGCATCTGGTGTCCATGATCGGGGCGCATAGGTATTGAGTTTCCAGTGCGGTTCATCAACGCAACAATCTCTTTTACAACTGCTGCCATGTCCGTGTCGCCATCCAAATGATCGGCTTCGTAGAAATTTCCCTCTGCATCACGTTTGGTATTTCGCAAGTGAAGGAAATAAATATGATTTCCTAATCGTTTGATCATACCCGTCAAATCATTGTCGGGACGAACGCCAAATGATCCTGTGCAAAAGCAAAGTCCATTGGCAGGAGAGGGGGCAGCATCCAATAAATCGTTCGCATCTTTTTCTGTGCTTACTACACGAGGCAATCCAAGAATATGATATGGAGGATCATCGGGATGGATAGCCATCTTAAGTCCAACTTCTTCAGCAACTGGAACTACTTGTTTCAGAAAATAAAACAGATGTTGCTTGAGTTTTGCAGCATCGATGTGCTCATACGTTTTTAATGCATCCAGAATCTGAGCTTCGGTGAAGCGTTCATCGCTCCCTGGCAAACCAAGTAGGGCATTGCCATACAGCGTTTCTTTTTCGGCAGAGGTCAAGGTTTGAAAGCGCTTCTCTGCTTTTGCTATTTCTTCTTTCGTATAATCTTTTTCTGCGCCAGGTCTTTTCAATAAAAACAAATCAAATGCAACGAAAGCCGCCTTCTCAAAACGCAACGCCTTGCTTCCATCTTCCAATGAATGAAACGGATCCGTACGCATCCAATCGAGAATGGGCATGAAGTTATACGTCACTACTTTTAATCCGGCAGCTGCAACATTGCGAAGGCTTTCTTTATAATTCTTAATGTAGACTTCATACTTACCCGACTGCTTCTTGATTTCCTCGTGCACAGGAAGACTTTCAATCACTTTCCAGGTAAGACCTGCGTCTTCAATTGTTTTTTTTCGCTTAAGGATTTCTTCTTTCGTCCATACTTCACCAACGGGCACATGGTGTAAGGCTGTAACCACTCCTGAGCAACCGGCTTGCCTTATGTCTTGAAGACTTACAGGATCATTTGGTCCAAACCAACGCATGGTTTGTTCCATTAAAATTAGGGTCTTGTTCATACTTACCATTTGGGTCTAATTCCAAGTGCAAAAGGAAATTGCAATTCTTTTCGTGCGATAGCAAGGGTAGGGGATTCACCTTCAATAACCCACCCTTTAGTGAGTTCGTGATGCAATGTCAATTTTTTCTGATCTGAAATAAGATCATACCGAATCCAGAGTCGGTAACCATCTTCTGCTTTTATTTCAAAGAGGATGGAAAGGAATAAAAAAATTACGACTACGCTTTTTTTCATTGGACGGCTAAAAGAAAGACCTAAAGTACATTTATTTCAAAGTTGTAAGAATAATTAGTGATTTCTAAACTGTTTTATTTCATGCTTAAAGTAAGCCTAACGCGGGAAGAATATGGTTGCAAACGTGTGTTAGAAAACCCTTACAACCGGTAGCCATAAAACACATTATTAGGTAATTAGTCTACTAAATCAATAGATATTGAGTATTTTTGTTTTAAAATCTTAAAACCTTATTATTAATAAGATTTTAGACTATTCTTCAGTAAAATGAGCATGGCAAACGGAAATCGTGGAATGGTAATTTTAGCTGGCGCTGGCCCAGGCGATCCTGAACTGATCACTGTAAAAACACTACGGTATTTAAAGCAAGCTGATGTCATTATTACAGATCGGTTGGTTAGTAAGGAGTTGTTTTCCGAATCAACCAAAGAAGGTGCAGTCATTCTCTACGTTGGTAAACAAGGAGGTAAAAATGAATCGACATCACAAAAGACGATAAATGAACTACTTGTTGAACACGCGATGCAAAACAAACTCGTATTGCGATTAAAAGGTGGCGATGTCTCTTTCTTTTCCAATATTCTCGATGAGTTAAAAACACTGGTGGAACACAATATTCCCTATGAAATTATTCCTGGTGTTACCGCTGCATCGGGTGCTGCGGCTTATGCAGGCATACCACTGACAGCAAGAGGTTTCGCCACTTCCGTTCGGTTTCTCACCTGTTACGATCCTGATTCCATTAGTGATGCCCTGTGGAGCGAATTAGCTGCGACTGAGGATACGTTGGTATTTTATATGTCATCGGAAGTATTGAAGACGGTGGTGACTAACCTCCTGCATAACAAGATTTCATCAGATAAAGAGTTGGCCATCATAGAGCAAGCGACTACACCTTTTCAAAAGGTTCATGTTTATTCTTTGACAGAATTTGCAAAAAAGGAAACTGTTAAGTATGCCTCACCTACGATGGTGATCATTGGTCGAGTGGTAGGGCTGCATGAACAATTCAAGTGGTTGGAGAACAGCTTCAGCAATGAAAACTATTTCTACGATCTTGAAAAAGTTTCCTCTACTTAGAAATTGGATGGTATGAGCACGAACAAGGAGATACGCACAACAAATTACGATTCATTCTTTACAGCAAAGATTGATCAGCTGAAAAAGGAAGGCAACTACCGTTATTTTCTGGATGTCAATAAATCAGCCCAGCATTTCCCTAAATTTTATTATGAAGATGAGCAGGGCAAAAAGAAGTCAGCTGTAAACTGGTGTTCCAATGATTACCTCTGCATGAGTGTGCACGAAGAAGTAATCAGCAAACTATCATTTACAGCGCATAAAAGTGGTGCAGGGAGTAGCGGCACCCGCAATATTTCTGGCACTACTATTTATCATCGTGAATTAGAAACTACCCTGGCCGATTTGCATAGTAAAGAATCGGCCTTACTTTTTAATGGAGCTTACTTGGCCAACTTAACGACACTAAGTACGCTGGGAAAAATACTTCCAGGTTGTGTTATGATTTCGGATGAACGAAACCACGCGTCTATAATAGAAGGCATCAAAGCCAGCGGATGTGAGAAACATGTTTTCAGGCACAATGACCTCGGCCACCTCGAAGAGCTATTATCTGCTCTTAACCCATCGGTTCCTAAGCTTGTTGTTTTCGAATCCGTTTATTCCATGAGTGGCAACATTGCTCCGATTAAAGGAATTGCACAGCTAGCAAAGAAGTATAACGCCCTTACTTACATTGATGAGGTGCATGCTGTCGGTCTGTATGGAGACGATGGAGCAGGGATTACCTCGGCTCTTCACCTCGATCAGGAGATTGATATTATTAACGGAACATTGGCAAAAGGCTTTGGTGTGATTGGCGGATACATTGCAGCGCGGAAGAATATTGTAGATACGATCAGAAGTTTTGGCAGTGGTTTTATTTTCACTACCTCATTGCCACCAGCTGTTTGCAGTGCAGCGAATAAGAGTATTGAATTACTTCGCGATAACAAACGTATTCGTCTAGCCCATCAAAATAAAGTGAAGCGTTTCAGAACTGTGTTGGGCAAGGAAGGAGTTCCATTTGCAGACAATGCGTCACATATCACTATTGTCCCTATTGGTGATTCAGTAAAATGCAGGAAAATTTCCGACAGGTTGTTGCATGAGTTTGGAATTTACATTCAGCCAATTAACTACCCTACGGTGAAGCGTGGTGAGGAATGCCTACGCATCACTATATCGATACGCCACGAGGAAAACGATATGCTATATTTGGCTAAGTCGTTAAAACAGATTTTACAAAGTGCTACGTAGCAAACAAGAATTGGATGAGTGAAAAAGTTGATTCACATGATTCATAATGGAAGGGAAACAATTGATAAGCAAGCGAAGTAGTAAATGAAGTTATTTAGGATAGTTTGTCGCGGCTCAAAATTATCATTGGCTCAGGCTGATATTTTTAAACAAAGGTTAACGTCTGCTCATGAAGGTATTCAAGTAGAGATTGTTGTAAAGGAGACAGAAGGAGATATTAATCAAATACAACCTTTGACGGAATTGGAAGGAAAAGATTTTTTCACGAAAGACATTCAGGATTACCTGATGAGTGGCCAGGCTGATTTTGCTGTTCACTCGCTAAAAGATGTGAGCGGTGAGAATTTCTTCAAGGATAACACCTATGCCATTATCGAGCGTGATGATGTACATGATGTAGCCATCTTTAATGAGGCTGTGCTTGACAAATTGGGCGATGGGAAAACAGTAATGATAGGAACTTCTTCCCCAAGAAGAGTTGAAATGGCGATGGAATTTTTAGGGAAAGCGTTGCCAATGATAAATGAACATCACATAAAGATAGAAGCTTCCATGATTCGTGGTAATGTTGATACACGCCTTCGGAAATTAGAAGGTGGTGAATATGATGGCATTATCCTCGCTTGCGCAGGTTTGAATCGTTTATTAAGGAGTTCATCAAATCAAGAAGTGGAATCGTTATTGCGTAATAAAAGGTTAATGATTTTGCCATTGATGGAATGCCCACCGGCACCAGGGCAAGGTGCTATCGTTGCCGAAACTTCACCAGGCAATGAAGAGGCTCTTCGGATATTAAGATCATTGAATGATGATGCCCTTGCGAAGGCCGTAAATGAAGAAAGAAAGCTGGCTCACAAGTATGGAAGTGGTTGTCACCAAAAGTTTGGTGTTGTTCATATCGATACGGGGAATACTTCTTTTACATACGCAGCTGGTAAAGACAGAAATAATAAACCTTTTTCTGAGACGATGCCTGCTGGAATAGCATTACGAAAGAGCGAGACTGAATTAAGCCAAAAAGAAAGTGATTTGATTGATAAACACATCAGTCTTTTCACTTCCGTGGAAAGTATTGCCAAACGAAAGGAACAATCAGAACATGCTTGGGTGTCCAAAACAGATCTATGGTTTGATTTAGCTCAACAGGGAGTTTGGGTGCAGGGTTCATTCGAAGGATTTGGATGGACGTTTATAGAAGAGACAATTAAGAGTCCTCTTGTTGCAAAATTTAATAGTAAGGGATAGTTGTGGAAAAGTATTATAGCACACACAGACGACTAAGAGCCAGCAGCCACATCCGTGAGCTGGCAGCTAATGTGACGCTATCGCACCATGATTTTATCCAGCCTTTGTTTCTTGATGAACGTGTTTCGAAAAGTACACCAATTTCAACGTTAACTGAAATCAATTCAGATACGGTTGAATCAGCGATACTTCAAATTGAAAAAGATCTTAAGAACGGAATCACTAAGTTCTTACTATTTCCTGTACCAAAGCAAAAGACCGAATCCAATTTTGATTTCAGCTTTGTTTTGAATGCCGTAAAAAAAATAAAATTAACTTTCGGTAATACTATTTGGCTGGTTGCTGATGTTTGTTTATGTGCGTATACGTCACATGGTCATTGCGGTATTCTCAATTCGGAAGGATCGAGAGTATTGAATAATGAAACAGTACATGCATTAGCGCAATATTCACTTCAATTAGCGCAAGCCGGTGCAGATTGTATAGCGCCAAGTGACCTCATGGATGGAAGAGTGGCTGCTATACGCCACATTCTTGACCAACATGATTTTGATCATATCTCTGTCATGAGCTACTCTGCTAAATTTGGCTCGCAATATTATGGACCTTTCCGCGATGCCTGTAAGTCAGCGCCAGGTAAAGGAAGTAGTTTAAACGATAGAAAGACCAATCAGATTTCTCCATTCAATTCGGCCGATGCCATTCAATCCGCCTTACGCGATTTTGAAGAAGGAGCTGATATCTTAATGATCAAACCCGCTTTGATGAATTTGGATATTCTATATCAACTGCGGCAATTAGTGAATGCACCGTTGGCAGCATATCATGTAAGTGGTGAATATGAAAGTATTGAGTTGCTTGCAAAACAAAATAGTATTGAACGAAGTAAGGGCCATGTGGAAGTCTGGACATCATTGAAGAGGGCAGGAGCGAATAGTATTATCTCTTATGCTTCTCGCTATGCAAAAGAATGGATTGATAAAATTGAGTACTAATGAGTCTAGAGCAAGACATAGCGATTACAAAAGAATCGAATAAGCTCTTTCCAGTTTTTCTTAAACTGGAAGAGATGCGCTTGCTCATTGTGGGGGGTGGTAATGTTGGGATGGAAAAACTTAATGCTGTACTACATAACTCACCCGATACACAAATCAAACTTGTAGCCATTTCTATCTCAGATGAAATTAAAATTCTTGCTGAAGAATATCCCGGTCTTCAGCTAATCGAGCGAGCTTTTCAAACAACAGATTTAGATGAAGCTGATATCGTGATCGTGGCCGTGAATGATCGCAGTGCCAGCGAAGTGATTCGTAACGAAGCCAAAGCGAAAGGCAAACTGGTAAACGTAGCAGATAAGCCCGACCTATGTGATTTTTATTTGGGTTCCATCGTGAAAAGAGGAAACCTGAAGATTGCCATTTCTACCAATGGCAAATCGCCCACTATTGCCAAGCGATTGAAAGAAGTTTTTTCGGATGCGTTGCCAGAACAGGTAGATGATTTGCTAGATAACATGCAGGCTCTTCGTGGAAAGCTGAATGGAAATTTGTCCGAGAAGATCAATAAACTCAATGAGATCACGCGCCTGTTAGCTGCCGATGTCGGTGATACGCGACAGGTTAGCGAAAAGCGTTGGAAGCGCATTGCTTCCTATTCATTGTTTGCCTTCTTCTTCATGTTTGTAGGAAACATCGTGCTGGACTACATTCCCTTCAATGATATTCTTGGCGGACTGAAGGAAATGACGAAAGACCTCGATGCCAACTTTTATTGGATGATCGGAGCGGGGTTTCTTGCGCAGTTAGTTGATGGCGCGTTAGGAATGGGTTATGGCGTTACCTGTACTATCGTATTGTTGTCAACAGGCGTAAGTCTTCCGGCCATTAGTGGGAGCATTCACACAGCAGAAATGTTTTCGAGTGGCGTATCTGGCTATAGTCATTACAAATTCGGTAACGTCAATAAGAAGTTATTTAAGACGCTTTTAATACCAGGTGTTATTGGAGCGATAGCTGGTGCTTATCTACTCGGAACATTTGGAAATGAATATGCAAGTTTTATTCGACCACTTCTTGCCATGTATACATTATTCTTAGGAACTAAGATTCTGATCGGTGCCTTCCGCAAGAACAGAACTCCCAAAAAAGTCAAGCGTGTTGGCTGGCTGGCAGGTGCCGGTGGGTTCCTTGATTCATTTGGTGGTGGTGGATGGGGACCTCTTGTAACTAGTACTTTGATTTCTAAAGGTCGCAGTCCACGCTATGTAATTGGATCGGTTAGTATCACAGAGTTTTTTGTCACACTTGCTAGTGCCCTTACTTTCTTTACGATTTTAGGCGTAAGCTACTGGCAGGTGATTGTGGGCTTAATCATTGGCGGAACTATTGCCGCTCCACTAGCTGCCAAACTTGCTGGACGACTCCCACTAAAGACCATGTTCATTTCTGTAGGCGTTCTTGTTATCTTCTGGAGTTTGAGAATATTGTTGAAGTCGTTGGGGATATTTTAATCGGTACGCAGATAGATTTATGTTACACTGCTTAATTCTTTGAGCTTTCCAGGATGTTTCTAAACTCATCCATGGTATCAATGAGATTGTTACGAACAATGGGATCCGTTACCCACCTTGGAAGAGTAGGACTAGGCAAAGTGGTTATTGAATAAACGACTTGCGTACCTGTTGGTGTTGCTTTAAAAATCCATTTTCCTTTTACATCTAATATCCTGCTGATATGTTCAGTCGCAGGGAAAATTTCATGTTCGATACTTTTGAAGTCAATTATGATTTGCTCACCTGACGTGTGAGATACGGTGTAATTGAGTACACAATCTTGATTATCCAAGGGCCAGGGTAAGTCGTATTGTATATAGCTGATCCAGGAATTCTCGTCCTTATGAATGATTTTATACTGACTACTTCCCTTATTCCATTCCGTTGCCTTGGATTCATTTTCTATAAGTGCTGCAGCTAACGCTATGGGTGTGCTGATATGGTATGATACTTTGACCTCGCGCGCCAGTTTGTTGGATGAAATTTCATACCACTTCTCGTATAATTCAACTCCCTTGGCTTTTTTCACCAGCTGATAACCGGAGGAGTCGGAGTACCCTTTTTTTTCTTCCAGAATATAAGCTGGAAAAGAAGCGCCAGTGCAGAGGGCAAGTATGATAAGTTGAATTCCTAATTTTTCCATGGTGATTTTCATAAGAGACAACTGTAACCAGTATAACCCCTATCCTGAAAATAAATTATGTAATCAACCAACAAAAGATGTATCCAAATTACAAAATTTTGAAATGGGTGGAATCATTTTTAATATAGGGTAACCAAACACAAAGTCAATGCACTCAATTTCTACAAAATCCCTTTTTACGTTCATTGTTTCATTACTTTTGATTTCCAGCCTTTGGGCACAGGAATTGCCCACGGCCAAGCCGGAAGATGTCGGTTTATCATCCGAACGACTGCAACGATTGACAGCAGTATTTCAGGCCTATGCTACTGAAAAGAAGATGGCAGGGAGTGTGGTGTTGATAGCGCGCCATGGCAAAGTGGCTTACTTCAACTCCTTTGGAAAAAGAGATATAGAAGCCAATGCGGCCATGCAGAATGATGCGATTTTCAGAATTGCCTCTCAGACCAAGGCGCTGGTCAGTGTTGGCATAATGATTCTACAAGAAGAAGGGAAGCTTCTCATCACTGATCCGGTAGATAAATACATACCAGAGTTTAAAGAGTCTACTGTGGCCGTTCTCAGAGAAGGAGGCGGTTATGATGTTGTCAAAGCTAAGAGAGCGATTACGCTTCGCGACTTGCTCACGCACACTGCAGGTATTAGTTATGGAGGTGGACCGGCAGCCGATAAATGGAAAGAAGCCGGCATTACAGGATTTTATTTTTCCGATCGTGATGAGCCAATCGCTGCAACCATTGCACGCATGGCCAAGCTTCCAATGGATGCGCATCCAGGAGAAAAGTATATCTATGGTTATAATACGGACATACTTGGAGTGGTGATTGAGAAAGCCTCCGGAAAACCGTTGGATGAATTCATTGCTACTCGAATACTTCAGCCACTAGGTATGAAGGACACTCATTTCTATTTACCACAGGATAAACTTAGCCGATTTGCCACGGTGTATTCCGCTAACGCTGATAAGCCACTCGAACGAGCACCAGATGCTGGCACAGTCGTAAGTCAAGGGGCCTATGTGAATGGGCCGCGCAAAAGTTTTTCTGGTGGAGCTGGCTTGCTTTCTACTGCTGCAGATTACGCAAAGTTTCTTCAGATGATGCTGAACAAGGGAACCTTGAATGGTACCCGAATACTTTCACCAAGTACAGTGGATCTGATGACAGTGAGCCATACAGGAAAAATTGACTTCCGACCAGGTCAAGGTTTTGGACTTGGCTTTTCAGTGGTGAAAGATTTAGGAGACAGAGGAGTGCCAGGCTCAGTTGGAGAATACGGGTGGGGAGGTGCTTATGGTTCCACCTATTGGGTCGATCCGAAAGAAGATCTGGTAGTGGTTTATATGAAGCAGTTAATCCCAACTAATAACCTGGATGATCAAAACAAATTGCGCACGTTGATTTATCAGGCGATCGTGAAGTACTAAAGGAGTAGACAAATATGATGTGAGCCTGACCACTGCTCCACGGGTCGCAAAATGACCAGCCAACAATCGAGTATCCTCGCGTTTGTGCCTCGGGAAATTTTCTACATTTAACTAAAATTACAATGGCAATTTTGAAAAAGTGTGTACTAATGAAGGAAGAAACACTAAAGCGATTTATCTCAAAATTTAAATCATTTGATCAAAATGAAATAGATGCCATCATTGAAAATACCCAAGTGGAATCTTTCAAAAAAGGAACAACAATTCTAAAAGCAGGCGAAGTTTGCAGCAAGTGCTACTTTGTTTTATCTGGTTGTGTTCGGCAGTTTCAATTAGTTAATGGAGAGGAGAAGACAACCGCATTTTTCATAGAAGGGCAAGCAGCAGTTTTGTACTCAAGCTATTTAGAGGGCAGCCCCTCTGAATACTATCTTTCTTGCGTTGAGGATTGTATTTTGACAATAGGGACGCGAGAACAAGAACAAAAATTGCATAAGCGGTATCCAAAACTTGAGTATTTGATTCATACTCTGATGCCACAAGACTACTCTAAGGTTCAGGACCGTCTGGCCTCACTGATTAATAACAATCCAGAAGAAAGATATCAGATTTTGATGAAAACTCAACCTGAACTCCTGGGCAGAGTTCCGCTTAATCAAATTGCCAGTTATATTGGAGTAACTCCAGAATCGTTTAGTAGGATTAGAAAAAGGATTTTAATAAAGGAAAAATCAAGGCATTAAATCCTGCTAAATCGTTATCTGTTGTTTTTTGTTAAAATTAAAGAGTATGGAGATACTAAGCATTCCTATGATTATTTCGATAACCGTTGCCATTACAAGAGATGTGGTAGGAACTCCATCTACAATCATACTCAGGATGCGCGAAAATCCGTAAGAGAAATAGAACAGACTAGATAGCAATACTGATGTATATGTCAAATTAGAGATAAAAGCTCCTAATAGAATAATTATTCCGCCTGCTAATAATGCTCCTCCGGGAGCTCTTACTTCGCTTAACATATTGATGTTTTCTTCAAGACTAATACCAGCCGAAGCCTCAAATGCTACTGGATAAAATAACAAAGCTCCTCCAATAGCAATTCCAGTCAGACCTGCTACAACTAATAATGCTTTAACTAATTTTGATTTTTCCATTTTTTAATATTTTGAATTAATGACAATGCAAATATCCACTGGCAAGGACAAATATTACTTGACTTAAGATAAGAAATCCCAAGGCCTCGGAGAGTTTTGTTTTAATCGACTCAGACTTTTGTGCGCACGGAGAGTTCGGTCGACAAAAAAATACAAGTGGACTGGTCGAGTTTGCAGCGGAAACGAAAGTGGCATCGCTTTGAAATTTACCATGAAGACGAAAGTGAATCAGCAGAATTGTAGGTACAACACATTTTCTATCGGCTTAGGTTTGTATGCGAATTGGAGGCTCTTTAAAAATATTCAAAATTAATCATGATCGTTCCGAGCATTCGGTATTTGGCCAATCCTTAGTTCAACGTTTACCGATGATAAAATTGTTTATTATAATCGCATTACCGACAAAGCCGAAACGCATAATGCGATGGAGGCCGGGGTAATAATACTCCTTTTGTGTTTAATGTCAGCGTTGACTATTCGTTTGAGGAAGTAGGAAGTAGTTAGCCTAGATTTTCCACGTAGAGTCCTGAAACAAGGACTTTGCGAAGAGTAATCATTTCGCTACTTAAGATATTTCTCCAGATTCTGTTTCATAAATGCCGCACTATCAGCAATACTTTGCATCGGGTCTTTAAAGAAGTTGCCTCCCTGTTCGATAAAGTAGTTTTCCATTCCGGACATTTTAGCATCTGGCAATATGGGTTTGTAGTCAATGCTACCATTGCCTAATTCTGTATAATCGCGCGTCATCTTATCCATGTCTTTCACATGCCACATGACATAGCGGCCAGGCTGCTTGAGGAAGAGTTCGTGTGGACTTAGCTTTGAAGAATGAACAGCCCAGTAAAGATCGATTTGAAGTTTGACAAGCTTAGGATCAGTTTCGTTCATGATCACATCATAACCGATTTTACCATTTTGATCAATAAATTCAAAATCGTGGTTGTGATAAGCAAGTCCAACTTTTGTACCCTTCAGTCGTTCACCAATCCGGTTTAATTTCTCCGCAACGAGTTTGAATTTTTCAATCGTGCGTGATTCTGGATCGAGCCACGGCCAGGTAATGTAATCCTGTTTTATAGCGTGAGCACCTTCTATGCATTGATCCACATAGCGATCGAGGTCATCATTTGGTTTGTTTAAAAACGAATTGAAATCATAATGACCGCTGGTGGTGGTTAAATTATGATCGGATAGTAGCTTCTGAAATTCTTTGGCATCATAGCCATAGTATTGCTTTTGCGAAGGGTTAAACCCATACGTTTCAAGATTCTTATAGCCCAGAGCTGCAACTTGTTTAAGCGTTCCCTTCACATCTTTTGAGAGCGGTTCCCGGATGGAAAAAAGTTGAAGACCCATTTTATACTTCGGCTTTGAACGAAAGGAGAGTCCTAGAGATGCAGCCACGGCTAAGGTGCTAGTTTGTTTAATAAAAGTTCTGCGATTCAGTTTGTCAGATTGCTCTTGAGTCATGTCAATTATAAATGGTTTGAGTTTTTACTTCTTACTATTACCAATAGTATTTTAGACTTTGGTGAAAGACAATTTACAATTTTTCAATACGAAACACATTATGGATAATTAGTTTCCAATTGGCTTCAATAATCGAAGATATGTTCAATCTCTATACCTTTTGCTTTCGCATCCTTTACAAAGGATAGCAATCTATGAACCGGAAGTAAGTAAACGTTTCTTTTGCGATCCATATTACTTACTACGCTCGATTCATACAATAACTCCTCTTGTCTGAAAGCGTTTTGATTCTTATCCATTAGCACAGAAACTAAGATCTCGTCATTTCCCCCAATTTCTATGATGTCTATATTCTCATCTTTGATACCAAGAATCGTCTTCGTAAATGCCCCCCAGCGTTTGATCCCTATTATCTTCTTTCCATTTTGTTCCTCAATGACTTTCATTTCAGGCAAAGTTTGAAGCAAATCCGCAGTTGAAATTATCAGATATATATCGGTGACGGGTTCTTCATAACTAGCTTCTGCTGCCCATCCAATTAATTTCGAGTAAACTGCCTTGAAAGTAAATTCAAGTGTAAAAAAAAGCGTGCGTTCGGTTTTCCGCAACCAACTACTTTCAGCACGGTTAGAAACAGACCATACTTTTTTTACCCAAGGCATGAATTCAAATTCGTACCATGCCCTGTCATAAATGAAATCACTATAGGCGCACTGTGCCTCCATGATGATTCTCTCCTCATCTGAAAGTATTTCGTTTGAGAACCATGAAAAGCTCCGGCCTATCGTATTTTCATAAAGCATTTTGGCAGTATATTCCAGTGTGATGCTTACTCCGATAACGTTCAACATTGTACTGTATTCTTCATTTTCTGGATAGGCCTTGGAAACAAGTTTCATAGACCGATCATACAACTTCCAGTATTCATCAATGGAAGCATAGAAGGGAAAGTCGGAGGGATTGTTTCCTGCTTCCAGGTAATCAGCATATTCTTTGGGATTGAATACGAGATACCATTCTGGCACGGTAAGGAAAGTCTGAGCCTCATCTCTATAGTATCCTTTTATACTTTCTCTTTTCCTTTCAATTCTTTCTCTGATATGTGGGTTATACTTATCCAATAATTTATTTGTGAATCGGTGAGAAGAATCGAGCCTATTCTTTACTTCGAAATACTTATCAGATTGCAAATATCCTTTTTGAAATTGTTCCACTGTGGCATGCGGTTGATAGGGCAAATACCATCTTCCATTTTCGCTAAGAATAGCATCTGTCATTTCCACTGTCCACTTTTTTACATTCTCCCGAGACGCCTCATCTGTCCCTTGCTTATAGTAGATAACAAAAGCAAATACTTCTTCCGCAGCCCATGATAAATAGGTCTCCTCATCAGCGTACGCGTGACGCAAAGACACGTTGATTACATTGACATCGTAACGATCATAAATATTTTTCATCTTAGGAATGAACGCCTGAATATTGTTTACCGGAATAAAATACTCCTGCAATACATACGTTTCTACCTCCCTCGACTTTGGCTCAAGTTCTGCCACATCATAACTTGCCTCCCTATTTCTCCATACCACTTTTTCGCTACGATAGAGATTCGGATCTATCCAGTTTCTTCTAATCCACTTTCCTGTTGAGCCAGAGGATACTACCTTCATAGCTTGCGCTTCGAGCCAGTAGTTTTCACCCGTTGACGTAACTCGTACTGTATCCGTTAATTGCTTCTCCGTTTTTCTCCACGCCACACTATTAATAAGGTCAAAGTTTGGGGGATACAGATCTCCGTTCTGAAAGATCACCTCTTTATCATTTCTAATGGTATTGTTAAAAAAATCATTGTAGTCTTTTGCCTGCACCAACCTGACCTGTCTTTCTACCTTTACATTTTCAGCAAGTTGCAACGTTACCTCAGGAATCACACCTATCCCGCCATAACCACCAATGGCAGCTGCGAAGACATCTCGATTCAGATTTCTGTTAGCTATTATTATTTCACCTGATGAAGTGATTAACTTTATTTCCACGACTGATGAAACGATAGGACCATGTCCAATATACCTACCATGACAATTCACTGACAGAGAACCTCCAACGGTAAAGTTGGCATAGGTCTGCATAATTTTAATGGAAAGATTATAGGGATCAATTACTCTTTGAAGATCGCGCCAAACAATACCCGATTGTACGGTAACTTGTTTAGTGATGGTATCCAAATGCAACACCTTATTAAACTTCCGCATGTCGATATGGAGACTGTTTTCATAGCCAATCTGACCGCCCATGCTAAATCTTCCGCCACCAATAGAGATGGAACCTTCCGAACTTTTAATGGCTTCAACAATTTCTTCAATGGTCTGAGGCGTAACCTCTCTATTAACTTGAATTGGATTTATTTTAGTGACATCGTTGATCCGTTTGTTTGGAATTACTTTATCATAAGCTGAATCGCCTGATAGTTTAATGATCAGAACAACCAATACAAGGTAGGCGATGAAGGAGTAGAAGGGAATAGCATAGCGCTTCTTTCGATTAATTGCCCGGATACATCTCACAAGGAATCGAAACAAAGTGCGAAGGAGTGCGAGTAATTTGCTTAGCGCAAACTTCAAAGCTTTATATAACCGCTTCATACACGCACTAGATTTTAGTGAACATCATCAAGGCATTCTTGGTGGGGTCGCCTTCCTGCAAAAGTGTTCGTTTGTCAAATTTGAATCCGATTTGTTCCACAAAATGGCAAATGAAATTTAAGGAATAGAAATTCCTGATTTCCCCTTTGTTATATTCCCAGGATTCATTTGTGCCCATGTTAAATACATCGTGCGCTAGTGCCACAAGTGCTTTTTGTTCCTCCGTATTGCAATCATGATCTCTCAATATCAACTTGCCACCCAGGCGCATGGTATCACGTATGGAAGTAATAAATGGAATACGAAGTTCTAGTGGACAGTGATGAAATCCGATGTAGACCGTAACCAGATCAAGACTTGTGGCCGGAATGATATCTGCATATTGTGTATTGTAATTGGCAAGGGGAATATATGTTGCACCAATTTGAATTTGCCCTCGATCCACCATTTCAGTTATTGCGTAGCCTGGTTCTTTGCCATCCGCATAGTAACGTTCTCCTTCTATGTTGATCTTCTCTTCAAGGTAGTCCAGGTATCTTCCCGAGGATCCAATTTCGAGGTACCCATTATACGTGCCGCCTTCTCCCAGAAGTTCAACTGCCTGCCGGGCCATTTCATCTTTTTGCTTCATTAGCGCAGGCACGGCATACCGAACCGAGGATAGCATAGGCGTGATATCCTCCAGCTTTGATTGCACGGTCAAGTAAATTGCCTGATCATCTTTCCTTTGTGCCGCGGTATCAGAGATCAGCTTATGAAAGTCATTCTCAGGAAATAGATTGAATACATTCTTCAAAAATTTAAGGAACTCCTGCTTTTGGGCTGCGTTGGAATAGATTTGATTAAAGTTATCTCTGGCAGCAGCGAGGCCAGCAAACAAATTCTGGGGCAACATTTGTAATGAGCCGTAGGCAACCAGAAAGGTTTTCAAAAAACGTCTTCTTTTCATGGCACTGCGGGTTCAACTTTAGTCAACATTAGCACATACAAACTTTTCTAAATATAATATTTAAAAACAATTTAAGTGCCACCATGCTTTAATG
>JANOQK010000125.1:0-1787 GCA_031414855.1 Bacteroidia bacterium
TGCTTACCCCTTAAATAGTAAAGCTAGCTGTATCATACTCGAGTTACACCCTTCAATTTCTGAAGAAAGAACTCAGCCTGTAGTTGAATTAAAAAATTCAGTTTTAAAAAGTAAACTGTTCTTACAGGCTATTATCGATAACCTACCTGCTTCAGTCTTTTATCAATTTATAGTGAGTGAAGGAGGTGAAGTAGTGGGCTTTCCATTTGTAAGCTCGGGGTCGTTCGAGCTATTTAGAATTACAGCAGCTGAAATTATGCGCGATGGTTCGCTTGCCTTCAAACTTGTGCATCCGGATGATCTTCCGGAAATGATGAGGCTGATGGATCAATCACAAAAAGACTTAACGAACTATAGCTTTAGCTATCGCATTGTGGTGAACAACCAAATAAAATGGGTGCATACCAAGTCGCGGCCGCAAAAGCTAGCCAATGGTTCTGTTCTTTGGAATGGCTTGACTACCGACATTACAGAACAAAAGAACAATTCTGAAAAACTAATTGATTCTGAAAATCATTTGCGGGCAGTATTAAATGCCTCCACTGATTTTACCTATGTGGTGGATGCGGATTTGAGGATCACACTTTTTAATAAGGCGGCTGAACTAGGCGTTGAGTATTACTTAAAAAAGAAACTACGTTTGGGCGATGACATTCTTGATTATGCCCATGTCGGGAACAAAGATTTATTTTTAGAGCGAATTAAAAAATCACTTCAAGGAGAAATCATTGAAGCGGAATTTGAAATGGATACGCAGGCTCGCGAAATCATGTGGATTTTCATTCGGTATTCTCCGGTAATTAACGATGCAAATCAAATAATTGGAGTGGCTCTGAATCTGGTTGATATTACAACACGTAAAATTGCGGAGGAATCGTTAAGGGTATCACAATCAAATTTATCTTCTTTTGTTGAGAATACTGATACCTCATACGTTTTGTATGATCGAAACTTAACGATCATTTCATACAACTCTTTGGCACAGACTAATGCTCAAACCTACCTTGGAATGGCCTTACAAGAAGGCGCATTTGGATTAGACTACTTTAGTGAAGAGCGCAAATCTTTATTGCAGCACTATTTTAACGATGCACTTTTAGGAAACCCAACTACATATGAAGTCAACTATGGTTCTGCAGAGAAGCCAGTTTGGTTTTTAGGCCGAATGTTCCCTGTTAAAGATGAGAACGCACATGTGTATGCAGTTACACATGTGAAAACAGACATAACACAAACCAAATTAGCGCATACTGAATTCGTAAGAAGCCAGAAGTTGTATGAATCGCTTGTGAAATCTCAAAGTAGCTTTCTCATACGCACTGATTTAGAGGGGCGTTATACTTTTGTTAATAGTAGATTTTTAGAGCACTTTGGTTTTACACTAGAAGATGTAATCGGCAAACATTCCTTTGAAACAGTTTATCAGGAAGATTGGCCTTTGTGCACCAATGCGGTAATGGAGTGTATGCAAACTCCCGGTAAAATTGTTAAGGTAATGTTTCGAAAACCCACCAAGCAGGGCAATTTTTTATGGACTGAATGGGAATTTGTAGCCATTCAAAATGAAAGTGGTGAGATTACAGATATACAGTGTGTTGGCTACGATATTACAGAGAAGAGGGCGTCAGAAGCTGAAATGAAAAAATTAACAAATCGCCTTACAGTGGCCACGCAGGCGGCTGCATTAGGAGTTTGGGAATACAATCCTATTGATCCGTCAGTTTCCTGGGACAATCGTATGATGGAAATGTTTGGACTGGAACCAGACACACGTGTCACCTTCTCTG
>JANOQK010000126.1:0-5699 GCA_031414855.1 Bacteroidia bacterium
GCCACCATGGCTAATCGAAGGTTATCGGCTTCCGTTTTCTTACGTTGCGTAATGTCGCGCACGATGGCCTGAATAAATGTTTCGCCATTTACATCTAACCTATTCAAGGAAACTTCTGCATCGAACACGGTTCCATCATACTTGGAATGTTTCCACTCAAAAAATTGTGGCTGGCCAGCTAAGGCATCATTAATTTTCTCTAGGGCTACCTGCTCCGATGTCAACCCGGAGGATTGAAAGGGAGGTGAAAACTTGATGGGGGTTTGTCCTACAATCTGATCCCTACTACATCCAAATATTTTTTCAGTAGCCACATTGCAATCAACAAAAAGAGGCCCTTTCATCATAAAAATCGCATCGCTTGCAGTATTGTAGAGGGTGCGCAACAAGAGTTCACTTTTTGCTACATCCTCTAAAATTTTGCTATTCTTTAATTGCTCCTCACGCAACTTAAGTGCATTTTTAACTGCCATTGCTAGGCGTGTGAGCCGGTCTTTTACCACATAATCCCAGGCGCCTTCCTTAATGGCATTGGCAGCAACTTCTTCTTGTTGCGTTCCTGTAACAAAGATGAATGGTGTAAACGGAAATTTTGCCTTGAAGTCACGCAGAGCCTCCAAACCTGTGTAGGAAGGGAGATTGTAATCGCTAAGCACTAAATCTGGTTTCGAAGCATCCAACACTATTAGATAATCAGATTTGTTAGCTACCCATTGAAACGCACATTCATATTCCAGCAAGTGCATCTGCAGCTCCGCTTTATTCAGTTCTGCATCAAACTCATTATCTTCTAACAGGAGAATGGTTAATTGTTTCATAACATACCGCAAACCTAGGAAGATGTTTTGTTTGTAATTACCCAGAACAAGGCTATGTTTTTGATTGTACTCATGAATT
Organism: Bacteroidia bacterium; assembly: GCA_031414855.1. Lineage (GTDB taxonomy): Bacteria > Bacteroidota > Bacteroidia > Cytophagales > Cyclobacteriaceae > ELB16-189. The sequence goes on from JANOQK010000126.1 coordinate 898, forward strand.
CAGTGAAATCAATTGGTTTTACTACAAAGGCGTTGGCGCCTAATTTATAACTTTTAACCAAGTCGGTTTCCATTTGGGAAGAGGTGAGCATCACAACTGGAATGTTCTTGAGTTCGCTCGATTCTTTGATTTTCTTTAGCACTTCAATACCATCTACTTTGGGCATTTTTATATCCAACAGAATAACAACAGGATTACTTGTTGCTCGTAGACTATAATTTCCAGAGCACAATAAATAATCCAGAGCTTCTTGCCCATCGCGCACAACATCAACCTCGTTGGCCAGATTATGATCCGCAAAAGCAGATAATGTTAATTCGATGTCGTTTGAGTTGTCTTCTGCATATAATATCCTACCCATTCTTTCCATAATTCAATCAAGTTAGGGGAAAAGTAACATAAAATACTGCCCCCTCATTAACTTTTCCCTCCGCTCGAATGCTACCGTTGTGCTTCAAGACTATTTGCCTCACATTAGCAAGACCAATTCCAGTGCCTTCAAACTCCTCGTGACCGTGAAGGCGCTGAAATACACCAAATAATTTATCAGCATACGCCATATCGAATCCCACGCCATTATCTTTTATTGAAATTTCCAGTTGACTATCTGTTCTTACACCACTTATCTCAACTATCGGTAGTTCTCTAACCATTGAATATTTAATGGCATTTGATAAAAGGTTTTCGAAAACCAATTGAAGTAAACCACCATCACCATTCAAGGCTCCCAAGGAGCCCAATTTCCATTCGATTTTTGAATTGTTCGGCTCCAATTTATAAATAGAAATAACACCATTAATGATAGCGTCCAAATTAACAATCGTTTTGGTAATTGGTTTTTTGCCGAGGCGAGCGAACGATAACAAATCATCTACCATCCGGGCCATGCGTTTGGATGAGTCGATGATGCGCTGATAATGACGACTTACTATTTCTGTTGGGCTTTCAATTGCATTAAACATTAGCTTAGCAAACCCATTGATGTGGCGGATAGGTGCCCGAAGGTCGTGTGAAACTGAATAGGCGAATGCTTCCAGATCCTGATTAGCTTGTTGAAGTTGTTCGGTGCGCTTGATCACTCGATGTTCTAACTCATTATTAAGTCTATTCAACTCATCTTCCATTTTCTTTCGTGAGGTGATATCAAATGAAACACATAATAAGCCAGTGATAGAACCATTCTCATCCTGTAATGGTGTGAATCTACTTGAGAAAGTAAGCCCACCAACTGATACCTCATTTTCAATAGCCTTTCCTTCTAATGCTTTACGTATGGGATCTGTAATTTCGGGGAAGTCCTTATACATCTCAAAAACCGAAAGCCCTATTACCTGTCCTGGTTTCAGGCCAAGCGCAGCCAACCCCAACCCTTCTGAAAGTTGAAACATCCCTTGCCTATCTAAAATGTAAATGATAGCCGAAGCATTTTGAACTACACCTTTTAATAATTTTTCGCTTTTTTTAAGCGCTAACTCTGTCTCTCTTTGCTCGGTCACATCACGAAATGTTCCCAATACTCCTATTACATTTCCTTCATCATCAATTAATGGAACCTTGCTCACTTCGTTATAGTGAATTTTGCCTTGCGCATCCTCAAGTGTTTCTATATAGTTTATTTTAGATATGTTATTATCTATTACAAAGCGATCATCTTCTCTCAATTGTTCTGCTTGCGCGCGCCAGGGGAAATCAAAATCAGATTTACCAATAACCTCTTCATCCGTTTGATAGTTGGCTATTTTTTTAACAAAAGAGTTAATCCCGAGGTAATTCAAGTTCCTATCCTTCCAAAACACACCAGATGGAATATTATTTAAGACGGCTTGCTGGAACCGATAAGAATTCTGAAGCTCTTCATGAATTTGCTTTCGGGCGCTGATATCGTTTATAAATGCACAATTAAATTCTTCTCCCTCAAATTCTATATAATGTGCTTGCACCTCAACATCGAGTACTTTGCCGTCCTTTCGGATTTGCCTGGTTGTAAATGTAAGTGACTGTTGTTGTTTTAAGTTTTCCCAATGCCGCGGCCACTCATCAACGTTATATAGAGGGTCAATATCTGAAACCTTAAGTTTCAATAATTCTTGCCTTGTATATTGAAGTAGTTCACAGAAAGCTGGATTAAAGTCAACAAAACTTCCATCCTTAAGTATCCAAATAATTGAACTTGTAGCTTGATCAATTGAAAACCGTGCACGTTTCAAATCAGCTTCGGCTCTCCTTCGGGCAGTTATATCATCATACGCCCCAAGTATGCCAATTATTTTACCTTGGCTATTCTTCAGAGGGACTTTACTAATCATTCTCCAATGTATACCATCTGACAGAGGCTGTTTCTCTTCATAGAAGAGTATACCCTTATCGTTATTAATGATATTCAAGTCATCGGCTACAAACTTATCTGCGACCGCTTTGTCAAATAAATCGTAGTCTGTTTTCCCTATTAATTCATCAGCGGAAGCTAATCCAGCATCTTTTGCCACGAGTTGATTTGCCCCTCTGATAACGGAGTTTCTGTCTTTCCAGAACACCCTTGACGGAATACTATTTAATATCGTTTGAAGAAATCTCTCTGATTCTTTTACTGCCTTTTCGGCAAGCCGTTGGTGAGTGATGTCATCGAGAACCATTAAAATTGCATCACTACCATTTAGTTGAATGCTGTGAGCAAAAATTCTAACATACAAAAGCGGGATTTTACGTGTGGGGTACTTTAATACATATCCATCTAATCTGTTGTGATATTCCTCGAAGAGACCCAAAATTCTTTGAAGCTCTCCACTAGATGCAAATCCAACATGACAGGGTGTATTACCGATAAGTTCATTACGCTCAACACCATGAAGGCTGCAATACGCATCGTTCACATTCAGATAAACTCCTTGTCGGCTCATGATAGCCTGAGGCAGCGGGCTCCTGCTAAATAGCATAGTAAAAGCTCCACCTGATTCTTGTAGTTCTTCCAATCTTCTTAGGTTTTATATATGCGCTATGTTAATTAACGAATCATCTTAATAGAATAAGAAATTTACTCATTTTTTTTTCACTTATTCCCAATGATTTTTCCTCAACTTTTACAATACACGCTACTTGTATCTATTCAAAAAGAAATATTGAACCCTCACAAAAAACTTCGATATTTCGGGATTTTATTTCCAATCCGTGCTTAAAATAGATAGCCATACCCACATCCTTCCTAAGAAAATGCCCAACTGGAGCGAGAAGTTTGGTTATGGCGATTTCATTTATCTGCAACATCACAAAAAAGGCTTTGCTAAAATGATGCGCGGCAACCAGTTCTTCAGGGAGATAAAAGAAAACTGCTGGAATCCGGAACTTCGCATTAAAGAATACGCTCAATTCAAAACACAAGTACAGGTGGTTTGTACTATTCCGGTTATGTTCTCCTATTGGGCCAAACCGATGGATTGCCTTTCTCTTTCTCAGTTTCTCAATGATCATATTGCCGGTATCGTTGAAAAATATCCGAAGCAATATATTGGGCTTGGCACCGTTCCCATGCAAGACACGGAATTAGCGGTGAAAGAATTAGCACGCTGCAAGAAAATAGGATTAAAAGGAATACAGATAGGCTCTAATATTAATGAGGATAACCTAAACGAAGAGCGCTTCGCTCCCATCTTCGAAGCATGTGAAAAACTTGATCTCGCTATTTTGGTACATCCCTGGAATATGATGGGCGAGAAAAAAATGCAACGCTACTGGCTTCCGTGGCTAGTAGGCATGCCTGCCGAAACCACGCGTGCTGTATGTTCCATGATCTTTGGCGGGATTTTTGAAAGGTTTCCAAAACTTAGGGTAAACTTTGCTCATGCTGGGGGATCATTTCTTTTTACAATAGGCAGAATTGAGCACGGCTTTGAATGTCGTCCCGATCTTGTGGCTATTGACAATAATGTGAATCCTAGAAATTATATCGGCAAATTTTGGGTAGATAGTATTACGCACGATCCTCTTGTATTGGAATACGTGATTAAACTTCAGGGATCAAAAAGAATTACACTCGGTTCTGATTATCCATTTCCTTTGGGCGATATGACCATCGGAAAATTTATTGATGACATGGATTTAAGTAAGAAGGTGAAAGAGGATATTTTCGCCAACTCAACTTTAGAATGGCTTGGAATGTCCAAAAAAGATTTGATGTGAACATACGCATGGTGATGAAGAGTTTTATTTTTTTCCTTTTGATTGTTTTGCCGTTTGTAGCATCAAGCCAGCAAGATGAAAAAGCAAAAATTCAGCAACTGGAGCTTGACCGCAACGCACAGAAACAACAAGCCATTAGAATGCAACTGGACACAGCCATTATACTGATAGAAAAGGGAGAGTATCTAGCGGCTGATGAAAAGCTGAACTACGTTTTGAAGAATATCAAAAGCGTACCATCTGATCTGGCCTACTACTTTGGAGAAAATTCATTTCATATTGGCAAATACAAACAAAGCATTGATTGGCTTAATAAATACATCCAGCTTAAAGGAACGACTGGCCAGCATTCACAAGAAGCAGTGCAATGGTTGAGACGTGCAGAAGCGGAGCGTCTTGTGGAAAAACAAACGCAGACTTTACAGACGCAGGAGGTACTTTCCAGAGATTATGATATTGACTGTGGCCAAACAGGCAAGGTCACATGCCCGGTATGCATGGGCACTACTGTGATCATCAAAAAGACCTATTTAGGTGAGACCTACAAAACATGTGGTTATTGTCATAAGCAGGGTTTCATGCTCTGTGAAGAATACAATAAACTCCTTCGCGGAGAGCTAAAGCCTGAG
>JANOQK010000127.1:0-19143 GCA_031414855.1 Bacteroidia bacterium
ACTCTCAGAAAACTCACTCGACCTTATCACACGATTGGAAAACGAGTCGATCTCTTATATCAACCCGGTCATTGAAACTTATACTGGAAAAGAGCCACATCACTACTTAAATAAGAAAGTAAAAGAGGCCGAATTAGACTCCAGGATTTTGGAAGGCTGGTTGCGTGTAGTGGAGCAGGTCAATTCATCAAATGACAAAGTATCTTCTGAAATGAATTTCCCTTCAGAAATGGGAGACAGAGTGATGCAAGTAAATGCCATCCCGGAATATGATGAAAACGAAGTAATCGAATCTGTGTTGGTGGTTTCACACGATATTACTGAACGCAAAATCATTGAACTGGAGATCCAGAATAAAAACAAAAAGATTAACGACTCTATCAATTATGCCAAGCGCATTCAAAATGCCATTCTTCCAAATAATAGACTTATCAGCAAAGTCCTGACCGACTCATTTATACTTTACAAACCACGCGATGTTGTAAGCGGAGACTTCCCATGGTTTGTGCAGATCAAGAATGATATTTTCATTGCGGCTGTGGATTGCACAGGACATGGCGTTCCGGGTGCTTTGCTTTCGTTGATAGGTTACTTCTTATTAAATGACATTGTCCGTAGCCGAAAAATTGCCGAACCTGGAAAAATCCTTGATATGCTAGACGAAGGCGTTACACAAACACTGCGTCAGGATCAAGATGACTCTGCCACGAAAGATGGAATGGACATAGCACTCTGTCGTATTGATTTGGAAACAGGTGAAGTAGAGTATGCCGGTGCCCATCGCCCTCTTTATATGATGAAAGGTGGCGTTATGGATGAAATAAAAGGAAATAAATTCCCGATTGGTGGAGGTATTTATAAGAACCAAACTAACTTCACCACTACAAAATTCAAAGTAGCGCAAGGTGATTCGATCTACTTTAGTTCAGATGGTTTCCCTGACCAATTTGGTGGTGCTGAGGTGCGCAAGTTTGGACCTAAGAAAGTGAGGGAAATCATCGAAAGAGTGCATCATCAACCTATGGAAGAAGCCATGAAAACATTTGATCTGGAATGGGAAAGCTGGAGAGCAGACCACAAACAGACTGATGATGTGCTTCTGATTGGCATTAAATTTTAAGGAAATAATTAATTAGTGAACACTTATCTATAAAACTTATAAATTCGGAACTTCAAACTCTAAAGCAATGAACTTTATCTACGACCTACACAGGACCATGGTATCACAGAAGCTGATTCTGGTATTTGAGGGTGACTTTACCCAAGAAAGTACTAAATCCATTCTGTCAATGGCCGAACGTAACCTGGACTCATCAGGTGAAGAATCAAGTATTAAGCGGAAGGTTTTTAATGTGATGGTGGAGGCTCTGCAAAATATTGTTAAGCACAGTAGTGAACAGGGAACAAAAGCCGGGTCGCTGATTAGCCAAAGTGCCATCTTTATGATCTCAAGGGATGACACACGTTATTCGATCATGACAGGCAATCCTATTCCCAAGGGAGCAGTAGCTAATCTTACCAAAAACCTGGAACAGCTGAATAGCTTAGATAAAGAAGGGCTAAAGGAGATGTATAAGAACATCATCAAGAACACTCAGATATCTGAAAAAGGCGGGGCTGGCCTCGGCTTTGTTGATATGGCGCGTAAGTCGGGAGAAAAACTTGAGTTTCAGTTTCCTGAGATGGATGCCGACCACTGCTTCTTTAGCTTGAAGGTAAATGTGTCACGTGAAAAAGAATAATTAATCGAATCAAAAAATTAAAACGGGAATAGATCATGGAAATTTTAAATCTAGAAGGAACTGAGGATACACCGAAAATTATCCTGGATAAGAAAAACGGAATTTTTGAAATCTCTGGCCGTTCACTGCCGGAAGATTCAGCGGAATTTTACAAGCCAGTATTAGAATGGCTTGAGGCCTATGCAGCCGATCCAAACCCTTCCACTGACTTCACTCTTAAATTGGAATACTTTAATACTGCCTCTTCAAAACTCATTCTGGATGTACTCTCCGCATTGGAAGACATTAAGGGCATGAAAATCATGTGGTATTTTCACGAAGATGACGAGGACATGGAAGAAGCCGGTGAAGAATTTTCTGAACTGGTGGAAATTCCATTTGAATTTAAAACTTACTGATTTTTCGTTAGCCGTTAAACGTTAATCGTTAATCGTTCTAACTAATTTTACGATTAACGATTAACTAATAATGATTAACTAATAACGACTAAAGAATGAGTGAAGAAATTCTCAAAGCGCTTACCCAACTTTTTGCCATCATTACGAAACAGGATGGCGGTGTTACAGAGAACGAGCGCCAATTTGTAATCAACTTCTTCCAAACAGAACTTGATCAGGACTCTATCAAAGAGTATCTCGAACTTTACGACACCTATTCCGGATATAGCAAACAAGGTACTGCCGATGAAGCAGAGAAAAACAAACTTACCTCTGTTAAAGACTCTGTAAAGACACTTGGGATTTGTAAAAAAATCAACAAGACCCTTACTCAGAAACAGAAAGTAATTGTGTTGATCAAACTCCTTGAGTTAGTTGGTTCCGATAAAAACTTTACGCCTCAACGACTGGAAATCATTAATACCGTTTCCACGGTATTTAATATTGTAAAGGACGCCTACCAGCTCATTGAGAAATTTGCCGTCTCTGAGAAAATTGAAGAACTTAATTTTCCGGATATCCTATTAGTCGATTCAGCTGAAGCCAAGAAAGCTGATTTGCAAAAACACGTTCATGCTCACATAGAAGGAAACCTAGTTTTCATGCGCGTGAGCAGTGTAGACATGTATTTTACTAAATACATGGGGGAGCAATCCAACACATTGAATGGGTTTATCATGCAACCCAACAGAGTATATCTCTTCTCTCATGGAAGTACGATTAAAACTCAGGCCGGAGATGCGTTGTACTACAGCGATCTGGTAGCGAATTTTAACGAGGAGATCAAAACCACTAAACTCTCGTTCAATGCTAACATTGAAGAGTTTAAATTTCCGAATGGTGCCATTGGCTTACGCGATGTAATGATTTCCGAAGGCCCAGGTAAACTGATTGGTATCATGGGTGCCAGCGGTGCCGGAAAAACAACTTTGCTCCTGACATTGGCGGGGCTGGAACGACCTAGTAAAGGCGAAATCCTCATTAATGGTTTCAACCTGCATACAGAAAAGGATAAGATCCAGGGCGTTATAGGATTTGTATCTCAGGATGACTTATTGATTGAGGAGCTCACTGTTTATCAAAATCTCTACTATAACGCGAAACTTTGCTTTGCCAACTTCAATGAAGAGCAACTTCACCAGCGGGTGATGCAAGTGCTGGAAAACCTTGGCCTTGATCAACGCAAGGATCTTACCGTTGGAAGTATTTTGGATAAGAAAATTAGTGGTGGCCAGCGTAAGCGATTGAATATCGCTTTAGAACTAATTCGCGAGCCCGCTATTCTATTTTTGGATGAACCTACTTCAGGTTTATCATCACGCGATTCAGAAAATGTCATTGACTTACTCAAAGAACTTTCACTGAAAGGAAAACTAATTTTTGTAGTTATCCACCAGCCTTCATCTGATATCTATAAGATGTTTGATAAGATGGTTATCATGGATACTGGAGGATTTCCTTCTTATTATGGCAATCCAGTTGAAGCCGTTACTTATTTCAAAAAAGCAACACATCAAGTTGATAGTAATCGAGGCCAATGTGAGACCTGCGGTAACGTTAACCCAGAACAGATTTTCAATATCATCGAGGCCAAAGTTGTGGATGAATATGGTCAGCCTACCAACAAGCGCAAGGTAACCCCTCCACAATGGCACGAAATGTATTCAAAGAACTTCAAGGTCAATCGTGTAGATGATGTAAAGGAACTGCCACCTGTTGCCCTATTTATACCTACCAAGATTAAGCAGACTGCAATCTTTACAAAGCGGGATTTTTTGGCCAAACTGAGCAATAAACAATATCTGCTTATTAACCTACTTGAAGCTCCTTTATTGGCACTGATTCTAGCATTCATTATTAAATACAAAAGCGCACCGGGAGGAAAAGAATATACCTTCCGCTTCAACGAAAATATTCCAGCCTTTATGCTGATGAGTATTATCGTGGCTTTGTTTATGGGATTAACGGTGAGCGCTGAAGAAATCATACGCGATCGCAAGATTTTAAAACGCGAGTCATTTCTGAATCTGAGTTGGAACAGTTACCTGCTTTCCAAGCTAACTATATTGTTCCTATTGTCGGCCATTCAAACATTCTTGTTTGTGATTGTAGGTAATCTTATTCTTGAAATACACGGAATGACATTAGCCTTTTGGCTTGTATTGTTCACCACTTCCTGTTTTGCCAATGTGCTAGGGCTAAATATTTCATCCGCCTTTAATTCGGCTGTCACGGTCTATGTGATGATTCCTTTGCTCCTCATTCCTCAAATGATTCTTAGTGGACTGCTGTTTAGCTTCGAAAAGCTAAACAATTTGATCAGCACAAAAGGAAAAGTACCAATTGTGGCAGATATGATGGCGTCTAGATGGGCATATGAGGCAATGGCTACCTATCAATTTAAAAGTAACAGTTACGAAGCACCCTATTATGACTATGAAAAAGGTGAAGCGCAAGCTGATTTTAAAGCTGCCTACTTGGCTGATGAACTACAACGGAGAAATCGATTTGCTCTTGAAAACTTTGAAAGTAAAAATGACTCGATCAATAAATTAGTAGCAAGCAATCTGGAAATTATTCACGATGTATTGGTGGACGAGCCCTATAAACCCGGATTTGAAAAAATTAACCTGAACGAAGCCCTGTCGATTGAGAAATACTCTAAAACCATGGGCCTGATGCTATCCGGATATCTGGAGCAATACCGAGGGCATTACCAGAAAATTTACAATGACAATGTCGCGCTTATCGAGAAAAAGATGGCGTTCTACGAAAAGAACGGATTTAAAATTAATGACGAGAAAAATAAATTTCACAATGAGAGTCTTGCCGATCTGGTAAAGAATGTAAGTACCAAAAACCGATTGATTGAATACAATGGTAAAATAGTACAGCAAATCAATCCCATTTTCCAGGATCCCAAAGCAACTAGTCTGCTAGATTACCGTACCGCCTTTTTCCTACCCGAAAAGAATCTATTAGGACTAACTGTAAGCACCTTTATTTTTGATATCATTATCATTTGGTTGATGTCCATGATGCTCTACATCGCCCTCTATTTCGAATGGGTGCGGAAATTGGTGGATTCGTTGGGTAAAGTGAATTTTCCCAAGAGGAAGTAGACGTATGTTTTGTTTGGTAAGGAAGTCTGATTTTGTAGTTTTGTAATATAACTTTATGGCCATGAGAATTCTATTGGTAGTTTTTGCAGCAGCAGTATTAGTTGCCTGTGGTTCAGGCAAAAAGCCGGATGAAAAGGCCTTTTTGGAGAGCCTTGATTCAGCAAAAAATTCAGGCCCAACTATTGACCAGGAGGTGATCAATAGTGTGTTACAGCAAATCCCCAGTCCACTTGAGATCTCCGTTCTTTTAAAGGAATCGGGAACAAAATATGACAACGCTCTTTTGAATTCTCCTGATAATCGTTCCTCCTATAACAGCAATTACAAAAAAGCTCTCAATTTGGGTATTTATGGAACGGACATGGGCTACACCAATATTTATGAGCAAAACCAGGATGGAATTAAATACCTTCAATCGATTAAGGAACTTGCAGATGGACTGAATATCGGCCAGTTCTTTGATCTGGAAACCATTGGTCGTTTGGCCACTAATAGCAAGAACCTTGACTCCTTGCTTCTGATCACCACTCAAAATTTCAACAGCATTAATGGTTATCTCCAAACTCAGGGCAGGGCTAACCTAAGTGTTCTTTTACTTTCCGGAGGCTGGGTTGAAGCCATGCACATTACTTGTCAGGTGGCCTCCAAAAATCCAAAAAACAAACAGTTACAAGAAACTATTGGCGAACAAAAGATCATTTTAGAACAAATTGTACTGCTTCTTTCTTTTTACAAAGACAGCGATGAAAATATGGCATCCTTATTGAAGGACATGGACGAATTGAAGGCGGCTTTTGATAAAATCAATATTACGTACACCTATAAGGAATCAACGATGGAGGTTATTGATGGCGTTGCCATTATTAAAGATAACAGCAGTACCACTATCCAGATCACCGAACAGGATGTAGCTAGCATCAAAGCCATCACCAACTCGATTAGAAGCAAAATTATCGGTTAAGACTGAATAGATTAAACTTATGAAAAAGATAGTTCTTTTATTTTCTTTCCTGTTGATTGCAGGAGTAACCTCCTCCGAATTGATAGGACAGTGTGACCCTGAGAATTTCAGTAACACGTGTATTCCCAAGTTAGCCACAGGCTTTAACTTTCTCAAAAGTTATAAAATAGATGGTGAAGGCGGAGCAAAAGATAAAGTAGAATATTCCTATGTATTCACAAAAGGAACTCAATACATGATTAACCTTTGTGCTACCGGAACGGCAACAGATGGAATCGTTGTTACCTTGTTTGATTCAGGTAGAAATAAAGTGGCAACCAGCAAAATCAATGGCCAGTTTATTTCTGCGATTGCCTACCCTTGCAATGCAACAGGTATCTATTACATCCAATATACGTTTGATGGCTCTACTGCAAAATGTGGAGGTAGCGCATTAGGATTTAAAAGATAGTATCCACTCATTTTTGTTTCAAATAGCCCCGCTAAAATCGGGGCTATTTTTTTATAGTTTCCAACATGAAACAACAAGAACTTCACTTCGACTATAAGGCTCGTTACCATCGACTGGGTAAACTTGATCATGAAACAAAACAACTATGGTTTGTTCTGCATGGCTACGGACAGCTCGCTGAATTTTTTATCCAAAAATTCAAAGCGTTAGAGGAAATTGGTATTTGTATAGTTGCTCCTGAAGGACTCTCCCGATTTTATCTAGCTGGAAATAATGGTCGTGTTGGAGCTACCTGGATGACGAAGGAAAACAGACTAGCGGATATTGAAAACTATGTCAACTACCTTGACGAGGTGTATAAAAAAGAAACTAACGGTGCTACTTCTTTGCCACCCATTACCTTACTCGGATTTTCTCAGGGTGCAGCAACTGCAGCCAGGTGGCTTATGAATAATCAAATTAAACCAGATCGTCTTATTCTTTGGGCAGGGTTATTTCCTCCTGATATGGACTTTGAGAAAGGAAGTGAAGTCTTGAGAGGAATTAACGTTATTGAGGTTTACGGAAAGCAAGATCAGTTCATCACTGAAAGCTCACTTCAACAAATGAAAGAACTGAACAAGAAACTCAACCTTCAGCCAACTGTTATTGAGTTTGACGGAAAGCATGAATTAAACAACGAAGTACTGTTAAAACTCCTTTAAGCTTGCCGGTTAACAATCGTAGCACTGGCTTGGGCAGATGGCAACACCATCAAATCGGCAATTACAACATGCGATGGTCTGGTCAATGCAAATAAAATAAGATCAGCAATATCTTCTCCTCTCAGTGGCTGAATACCTTTATACGTAGTAGCGGCTCTAGCTGCATCTCCTTTAAAGCGAACAAGCGAAAACTCTGTTTCCACCAACCCTGGATGGATAGCGGTTACTTTTACACCATGTGCATTCAAATCAAGACGCATTCCTTTGCTGAGCGCATCCACCGCAAACTTGCTGGCGCTATACACATTTCCATTGGGGTAAACTTCCTTTCCTGCAATTGACCCAATATTTACAATGTGCCCTGACTTTCGTTCAACCATACCAGGCAAAATTTCCCTGGAGACATACAATAGCCCTTTCACATTAATATCTATCATGGCGTCCCAATCATCCACGTTACCGGATTGAATTGGATCCAGGCCATGTGCATTTCCTGCATTATTAATGAGCACATCTATGCTTTTCCAATCATCTTCTAATGAAGCAATTGCATTATGGATAGCTTCCTTGTCCCGAACATCAAAAGACAAAGTTACTACTTCTGTTTCCTTAGACAGTTCCCGCATAAGCAGGTCTAGTCGCTCTTGGCGCCTTCCGCATAGGATCAACTTAAAATTATTTCGGGCCAACAATTTGGCCGTTGCTTCGCCAATACCTGAAGTAGCACCCGTTATAAAAGCTATTCTCTTCACACTCATACTTAAAAATTATAAATGATTTAGCCTATTGAAAAATAAAATAAACTGAAATTGTGTTTGAGTTTATCCTCTTTATGGGATCGCTAAATACGCTTTGCTCTGATCCCAACAAATTAACCACCCCTTTTGAAAAACGAATCTCTTGGGAAAATTTGAAAAGTGGGAAGTAAAAGTCAAAACCCAATCCGGCATCGATACTTAAATTACCTTTCTTCACCGACAAGTTTGCAGTGGTAGACTGGACATCGTTTTTCCCTGACACCTCAATGCCAGGAGTGACGCCTCCAATCATATACATTCTTACATTTCCCCTGCGCAATGATTTATACTTCAAGAGCAAAGGAGTTTCAAACATAGTTGTTTCTATCAGTTGATCTTGGGTAGTGCCATCTGTGTAGTTGTACTCTATTACATGATTATAAAACCCCGCTTTTGGCATGAGCCGCAGGTCGAGTACATCATATAATCTTAGATTTACCAAAAAGCCAAGAGAGAAACCAGGGGAAAAGGGAGTCATTACGGAATGAACCGTATCATATGTTTGGGTAACAAATTGGTCTGAATAATTTAACTGATAAGCGGATGTGTGAATGCCAATCATAAAACCATACGAAATCTTTCGCTCATCATAATTAGGATTATTTTCACGAGCCCATTTATAGCGCTGACTAATTGCATCGGTTGGAAGCAACCCAATTAATATACAGACGAGGACTATTTTATACCCGTGTATAATGAACTTATTCCAAACGTTAATGGCTTGCATGTAGTGTTTTTATATCCAATACCCGAAAGGATTTTTAAAAAATCAGTTCCATCAGGAAATGCCTGCACAGATTCAGGCAAATACGTGTAGGCAGCCTGATCTCGAGAAACTAATCTTCCAATTTTGGGTAAAACGAATTTAAAATAAAAGTTATACAATTGCTTAAAGGGAAATTGCGCTGGTTTTGAGAATTCCAAAATAACCACCTTGCCTCCAGGTTTCATTACCCTAAACATATCAGCCAGGCCTTTCTCCAGGTTTTCAAAGTTACGCACCCCGAAAGCAACGATCACTGCATCAAATTTATTTTCTTCAAAGGGAAGATTTTCTGAATCTCCACTCCGCAATTCAATCCTACGATCAAGATTTCGGCTCTTCATCTTTTGACGCCCCACTTCCAACATGCCTTCAGAAATATCGATACCTATTACCTTATCGGGATTCAGATCAAGAGACTGAATAGCAAAATCTCCAGTGCCTGTGGCCACATCAAGAATTAATTTAGGATGGATTGCCATAAGCTCACGAATTGCTCTTTTCCTCCAACGAATGTCGATACCAAGGCTTAAAAAATGATTTAAGAAGTCATAGCGGCCGCTGATGTTGTCAAACATCCTTGCTACCTGCTGCTTTTTACCTGATTGCTCTTCCTTGTAGGGTACCACCATTAGACTATGCCTTTAAAAAATATAACCAACGATTTAACAATCATTGGTTATTGATGTTCAAAGGTGAGAAAAAGATATTAATTACTTTAGCACCTTAAATTCTACCCTACGGTTAATTTCACGGCCTTCGCCATTATCATCGTTGCTGGCCAATGGTTTGTCTTCTCCATATCCTACCGATTTTATCCTGCGGGCATCAATACCTTTAGAGGTGAGGAAATTTTTGACGGCATTAGCCCTTCGCTGAGACAACTGCTTGTTATACTCCTTCGGCCCCACGCTATCCGTATGTCCTGAAATTTCAACTTGTATTCCGGTATTCTGCTGAAGCATAGTTGCCAGTTTATTCAACTCATTGTACGACTCATCCTTGAAAGTTGCTTTGGCAAAATCGAAATAAATATTTCGCAACACAGAGCTCACGCCTACTCTTAATCTCCTTAGTTCCACTGTCTGAGTCTTGGTCTTGGCTTGTTCAGAGGCGCCTTCAATCTTGACAGATTGATTTTGAAATATGTAACCTTCTTTCTCTACCGATAACCTGTACTCCTTAGTCACTGGCTCCTTGATCGTAAATTCATACATCCCATTGCCTGCCGGGGAAAAACCTACTGGAGAATTGTCCTTAAGTCCTTGAAGTTTTACTCGGGCATCCAATGGCACCTTGGTATCACCATCTACTACCTTTACCAAATACTTGAATGCCTGCATCACTTTCTTAGGCTCCTCCTTTTTAGGCACGACTATTACAATAGGCTCCTTCTTGGGTTCCTCCTTAACAGGTTCAACAACCGGCTCCTCTTTTTTAGGCTCTTCTTTCTTCGGTTCAGTTGGTGTGGTGATCATATAAATATCCTGATAACCCATGCCGTCCTCACGCACTGAAGCATAATAGGCACGCTGACCATCTTTTGTACTTACAAACTGAATATCATCGTCTGGTGTGTTGATGGGATAGCCCAAGTTTTCGGGTTCGCTCCATTCATTCTTGTCCTGATTTAATAAAGTGGCTTTAAAAACATCATAGCCTCCCATTCCTTTCCTCCCCCTTGAACTGAAATACAAAGTCTTGCTGTCATAGTCGATAAATGGGTTGTCATCATTGAACTCGGTATTAATTTTAGTTCCCAGATTTTTAACTTTTGCCCACTCTCCATTGCTATCCTTAGTGCAGACATAAATATCAGACCCACCAAATCCACCTGGGCGCTCGCTAGAAAAATAAAGAACATCGCCATCTTTGGTAACGGATACAGATTCCTCTCTAAAGGAAGAATTGATTAATCCCGGAAGCGCTTCTGGAATTCCCCATGTACCATCGGCTTGACGTTCACTTATGTAGATATCTCCATTCCCTTCATCGTTGTAGAGATATAATGTTTTACCATCTGCCGAAAGTGCCGCATTAGAGTTATTAAATTTTGTATTGACGGTAATGCCTATGTTTTTTGCTCTCGACCATTTACCGCCAGACTTTGATGCCATGAAAACATCTTCGTATGGCTTGTTATCATCATACACGTTCTCGTTTAGGTTTCCATCACGTCTTCTCGTTGTGAATACAATCTCGTCTTCATTTTCATTCAATACGGGAGCATAATCTTCAAACTCAGAATTGATTTCTCTTCCTAGATTAATGATGGAGAAATTTTTAGGATTAGCCACAAATTCCTTCCCATTATTGCACTCCAGAATTTTTCGTTCTACTTCTTTTAATTCTATTTTATCTCTGCCTTGGTAATTGGGTTTGCTCACTACCTTGTTTCTGTATTGATTATAATACACAAGAGCCTTGTCAAACTCCAGTCCGTATTGATAACTTCTTCCAATCCAAAAGTCGAGATCAAAACGATAGTCCGGATCTTGCCGGGATATGCGCAGGAAATATTTGGTGGCTAAATCCTTTCCTATTGTTTCCAAATGGAAGTGACCTGCTTCAAAATTTGCCTTAATGTTGGTCGTGTCAAAATCGGCAGCTGTGATCCAAATTTCTCTGGCATCATCCATTGCCTTTGTTACTTCCATGATAAGTTCAGCTTGCTCCATATAGAGCTTAGATTGCTCTTTATCTTGCGTTTGCTGGGCAAAAGATGAAGAAAAGATGATAAAAGCAGCTAAAAAAACCAGTATTCTGCGGATACTGTACATCTTAAAAAATGGTTTAAGTACGAATTTAAAAAATAGTATAACGCCTCAAGACAGGCAATTTAGCAAATTCTTGTAAAAACAAATGCCAATTTCTGAATCATAAGCCACACGTAGCTTACATTCTTAGTATTTTGCCCTTCAATTAACACTTTAAGTATTTTCATGGTCATTCATTCGGCTGAATTTATCATTAGCAATACAGATTTCAACAAGTGCCCAAGCACCAAGCAGCCAGAATTTGCCTTTATTGGTCGATCCAATGTGGGCAAGTCGTCAGTCATAAATATGCTGACAAATCATAAAAACCTTGCTAAAACGTCCTCGACACCAGGAAAAACTCAAACTATCAACCATTTCCATATTAATCAATCCTGGTATTTGGTTGATCTGCCTGGTTATGGATATGCTACTATAAGTCTTAAAGTCAAGGAAGGTTGGAGTAAAATGATTGAAGATTATCTACTTAATAGAGAGAATCTCTTTTGCACATTTGTCTTGATAGATTCTCGGTTAAAGCCCCAAAAAATTGATTTAGAATTTATCACCTGGATTGGTGAACAAGGCTTGCCTATAGCATTACTCTTTACAAAATGCGATAAGTTAAAGAGAGGTGATCTGGCGCGATCGAAGAAAAACTATGCCGATGCTTTAAGTGAGATCTGGGAGGAACTGCCACCTTTCTTTGTAACCTCTTCAGAAAAAAGGCTCGGCCGCAATGAAGTGCTGGATTTTATTGAGAAGGCTATGAAACAGAAGTGAAGAATTTTAATCAGCCAGTTCTTTTAAAATCTGTTAGTTTTGCTGCACTAAAAAAGTAGAAAGTATGGAGTTGTCAGAAATTGCATCAGTAAGCGGAAAAGGTGGTCTTTATAAAGTTTTAGCACCAACAAAATCTGGCGTTATATTAGAATCTCTGGATGAAACAAAGAGCCGCTTGGTTGCCTCGGCCAGCAATCGTATATCCTTGCTTCACGAAATCTCTATCTATACAACTACCAAGGAAGGCACGGCTCCTCTTTTGGATGTACTTAAAAAAATCAATAAAGATTTTGGCAACGATTTAGGAGTTGATGCTAATTCAGATTCATCCGAACTGAAGGCGTTTATGAAATCCATTCTTCCAGAATATGATGAGAATCGTGTTTATGTTTCGGATTTGAAAAAACTAGTCAAATGGTATGGAGCAATTTTGCAACACGCTCCAGAAATTCTTTCAACACAATCATCTGAAGAACAGCCTGCCGAACAGGCAGGAGAACCTAAAAGCTAACTGCTTTATTCACCATATTTTTTGATCCAACATAAAAAGGTGTTCGCTGATGCAAGCTTTTTGGATCAATATCAAGTATTCTATTGGTCCCATCTATAGCAACCCCACCGGCTTGTTCTGCTACGAATGCCAAGGCGTTGCATTCATACATTAAGCGAAGTTTTCCATTCGTGTCTTTCGCTGTGGCAGGGTAAATATAGATTCCGCCTTTCAATAGGTTGCGATGGAAATCTGCCACCAGCGAACCGATATATCGAGCTGTATAATTTTTGTCTTTGCAATGGTTGAGATATTCTTTTAGGGGTTGAGCAAAGGAATTAGCAGAGCCTTCATTGATAGAATATATCTTCCCTTCTTCCGGTATTTTCATGTCAGGATGAGAAAGAAAATACTCACCCAGGGTAGTCTCATAGGTAAAACCATTTACTCCATGACCGGTTGTGTAAACAAGCATAGTTGATGAGCCATATAAAATATAACCAGCGGCCATTTGCTCAGAACCTCGTTGTAAAATGTCTATTTCCTGGATTGGCTGACCTATCGGACTTTTTCTTCGGTAGATAGAAAAAATTGTTCCAATTGAAACATTGACATCAATGTTGGAAGAACCATCCAAAGGATCTATGGCGATCACATACTTTCCGTCATTATTTAGATCCAAATAAGATTCAGTTTCCTCTGAGATAAGCGCGCACGCCTCACCACCTTTTGTGAGGGCACGTGTAAACCTGATGTTAGCAAGCACATCTAGTTTTTGCTGATCTTCTCCGCCTGTATTTTGAGATCCCATCGAACCCATAATATCGATTAGTCCTGCCTTATTGATTTCACGATTTACCACTTTTGAGGCCAACGCGATATCGCGGAGCAGCTGAGAAAGCTCACCGCTAGCGTATTGAAACTGGTCTTGATTGTTCTTTATAAAACGGTCTAGTGCAATACCAATGGACTGTGCTATGCGGGATGCTTCTATCATTTTTATTAGGTATTTGGATTTTGGTCTAAATTCGGGGTCTGGCAGAGAATCTTAGCCTCAAATATACATTGCAAACGTTTGAAATCAATAAATTCAAAGATGAGGGTTTATAAGTTTGGCGGGGCTTCCATCCGAAATGAGGCTGCTATCAGCAACGTAGCATCTATTTTAACAGCTGTTGATTCCCCGATTTTAGTAGTTGTGTCAGCTATGGGAAAAACAACAAACGCCCTGGAGAGGATTGTTGATCTAGGTCAAAGACATCAAAACGTAGAGCAGGAAATGGATCAACTTCGAGCCTATCATTTTGAAATAGTGAATCACTTATTTGAAAAGAAAGATACCGTTCTCACGGGGCTCACCAAGTTTTTTCAGCAGATTGAAAGTGAGGCAACAAAAAAAGATGACTATGATCAGGTGTATGATCAAGTCGTCTCGCAAGGAGAAATGATTTCCTCTTTTATCCTCAGTCATTTTCTTGCTGAAAATGGAATAGCAAATGAATGGATAAATGCACGTGATTTTATCTCCACCGACAACACCTTTCGTGAAGGAAAAGTGAATTGGGATAAAACAAAAAGGAACACTCAAAAACTACATGAAATACTCGGCAAGAAAATAGTTATTACACAGGGGTTTATCGGAGGTACGCCTGATGGTTTATTTACAACCCTTGGACGCGAAGGATCAGATTTCTCAGCCGCTATTTTTGCCTCTTGTTTACAGGCAGAGTCTGTTACTATTTGGAAAGATGTACCAGGCGTAATGAATGCAGATCCAAAACGACTGCCTGCTGCCACTGTTTTTGATGAGTTGCCTTATAAAGAAGCAGCAGAGATGACCTACTATGGAGCCTCCGTCATTCATCCAAAAACAATTAAGCCGTTGGCCAACAAAGGCATTCCATTGTTCGTCAAAAACTTTGATGATTCCTCTTTGCCTGGCACCAAAATTCACGAATGTAAAGTTGATAATCTGCCACCGCTTATTGTTTTCAAAGACAATCAATGTCTGATTTCTTGTAAGGTCACCGACTATACCTTCATTGACGAGCATCATCTTCGTGTCATTTTTAATGCCCTCAGTGAAAAAAATGTAAAAATTAATATGATGCAGAATTCCGCAATTTCATTTTCATTTTGTGTGGACTTTCGTGAAAATAAAATCATGAGTCTGGTGAAAGATTTGGGTAAACAATTTGAAGTGTATTACAACACAGGTCTCACCCTGATCACCATCAAAAATTATGATCGAAAGACTTTTGAAGAATATAGGTTGCGTCCTGGCGTTGTGCTGGAGCAATCGTCAAGATCTACGCTTCAGGTATTGATAAAATAAATCGTTAATCGTTAATCGTTAATCGTTAATCGTTAATCGTTATCAGTTAATCGTTTAATCTAATTTTACTTTTTCCTTCATGCCCATTAACGGATAACTATTAACTAATAACTGCTACCTCCTGCTCAACGAATCGATAAACGAATCAATAGATCGATTTAAAATATCAAATACCTCCTGAAAATCTTTCTCATTCCCATAATAGGGATCGGGCACATCAAGTCCACTTCCGCTTGGATCATAATTACGCATAAGCGAAATTTTATGAAGGTTTGCTTTTGCACTTGGCAGTTGTTTTATGTTATCCAGATTGCTTTGATCCATCGCCAGAACAAAATCGAAATCATCTAAATCAGTAGGGGTAAGTTGCCGCCCAACGTGATTGATGTGAATTCCATTTTTGAAGGCGTTACGAATAGTCCGGGGATCAGGCATATCACCAATGTGATAATTAGCGGTGCCACATGACTGCGATCTTATGTCTACTTCCAAACCCAATTCCTTTATTTTATGCTGAAAAATGGCTTCTGCCAAAGGAGACCGGCAAATATTACCAAGGCAAACAAAAAGTATTTTTACTGGCATAGAGAAGTTTAAGGCAAAATAATAAGGTTACATCGGTTACCCTCACATACCTCTTCTTCATATATGGGCGCATAGCACAATTTATTATTGCCTTTTGGTTTGAAAAGCCCCTACCGACCGCCTCGGAGGGGCTTTTTGTTTACTAACCTTCTCAAAAGAATCTTTAGATTTGAAAAAATATTAACTATGGAATTCATCAAGGTTACCGAACAACATGTTCCCTTTGTGGCGCTTATACAGCTCAACCGCCCAAAAGAACTGAATGCCATCAACCGACAATTGATGGAAGAATTGCGAGATACGCTATCACAACTTGATAAAAATGATTTGGTGAGAGTAATTATCCTTACCGGAAATGAACAAGCGTTTGCCGCTGGCGCGGATATTAAGCAGATGGCAGATAAATCAGCAGTTGATATGTTGATGATCGATCAGTTCAGCACCTGGGATCAGATACGAAAAACCAAGAAGCCTATTATAGCGGCTGTTTCTGGCTTTGCATTGGGAGGTGGATGTGAATTAGCGATGACGTGCGATATGATCATTGCTTCAGATACCTCAAAATTTGGGCAACCAGAAATTAAACTTGGAACTATACCTGGGGCTGGAGGCACGCAACGACTTACTAAGGCAATTGGAAAAGTAAAAGCAATGGAGTTGATTCTTACGGGAAGGTTTATTTCTGCTGAAGAAGCCTATTCTTATGGCCTGGTTAATAAGGTAGTACCTGCCGATATGTATCTACATGAAGCTACACAATTAGCAAAAGAGATTTCACAGATGTCGCCTGTAGCCGCGCAACTTGCCAAAGAGGCAGTGAACCGTTCCTTTGAAACTGTTTTGGATGAAGGCCTAGCTTTCGAACGAAAAAATTTCTACCTCACTTTTGCCTCCGAAGATCAGAAGGAAGGCATGAAGGCATTTATAGAGAAGAGGAAACCTGAGTACAAGGGGAAATAGATGTTACCAGTTGCCAGTCACCTGATTCCGGTAACGGGCAACTGGTAACTAATCCTTATCGAACATTAATTCCAAAACCTACAGAAAGTGTCTTGTACGTTTGTATGGTATAGTCGGCATGGAATGTAATCACAGCCAGCTTCAATCTTAATCCTCCTGTAACACGGGGGCCGGTTGCGCTAACACTAAGATCGACAGGATCTTTTAAAGTTGTTGGAGGTAATGGGGAGTTGTCAAATGTATAGGTTCCCTTCAAGGCCAGGCTAGTTTTAGCTATGTTATAGCCTATTCCAGCATATACTGTCAGTACCGCAATCTTCTTCGAGATCAAACCCTGAATGGTGGTTGCATTTGTTTCAAAAATTGCGCGCTGGTCGGGTTTGGTATTATCAAGTCCCACTTCCAATTTCATCTTTGTGTATCCGACAAAACCTGAAAGATCAAATGGAAGGTTTTTAATGCCTGGAATATATTGCTTTACATCGTGCATTACTCCAATCCCAAACATATTCATCTTGCCGTTGTCCCCAAGATCCAGGGTCGGTAAATATCTAAGCTTAAGATCAAATCCCTTGGGCAAACCAATCCCCAACTGAGCCATCGGAACGGGCAAGGCATTAATCTTATAATTAGCCTTAGGGTCAATTCCACCAGGTCCAGTGAATGTTGATTGGGTCGTATTATTTTTGTAGGTAGGGGTTGGATTTTCGGGGCCGAGAAGTGTAGGTACCTGACCATTGGTGGGAGTAACTAATGAAATGGTTTGCAATTTACTATTGTCCACTTGATAAAATCTGTCAGCGCTTGGAAAATAAACAGCATTCACCGTTACTGTCAAATCAACTCCACCAATTTTATGGGGCTTTGCAGTATTGTACCATCCCTGGTTTAATCCACAACCAAAGGCTTTTAAAACGGGTGCCGTATAACCTTTAAGGAGGTAGTTAGCGTCCGCCAAACTTCCTTTAGCCAATTGGTCTAAATCAACTTGTGCACGAACAGCCACACATGATGAAATCGCAAAAAAAGCAGTAAGAATAAGTTTTTTAGAATTCATGTTTTTTTTTGTTTTAATGTATAAAGCTATAAAAATTGACGGAAAATATTGCTCAAAAAAGCCAACCAACTGATAATGGCACTTGAAGAACCTTTTCCTCCACACCACTTCATGCTCTTTTTTGTATCTACTGTAACCATCTGCAATTTGATTTGCGCAAATGACAAACGATTTCAGCTAATTTGCACCTCTTTAATGCAAATCTGTGATCTTTCTTTATAACATCGTTATTTTAATTATCCGACTTCTGGCCAGAGCATCTTCGATTTTTAACCCTAAGATCCGACTACTGATAAGCGGTCATTCTAACTTGGCAGAAAGAATTAACCAGTCATTTGCCACTAATCAGTCACCTGTCGTCTGGATTCACTGTGCATCACTCGGAGAATTTGAACAAGGGAGACCCATCATTGAAGCTTTCAAAAAAACATATCCAACTATCAAGATACTTCTTACATTTTTTTCTCCGTCAGGATATGAAGTAAGAAAAAATTACAATCTAGCCGATTGGGTTTTCTATCTTCCCTGGGATACGGCCCGGAATGCCACTCATTTTATCGAAACGGTTAAACCATCGCTGGTTATATTTGTCAAGTACGAATTTTGGTACCATTATGCTAAAGAAATTAACAAAAGAAATATTCCGTTGCTTTCAATTTCATCCATCTTCAGAACGGAACAATTGTTCTTTAAATCATACGGAAAATTCTATCGCAGTATTTTATCCTTCTTCACGCACTTCTTTGTGCAAAATGATGAATCCGTTCACTTACTAAATTCAATCGGCATCAAAGCCGTAACACAAGCTGGCGATACCCGATTTGATCGTGTTAAGTCATTGGTTAACCAAACCGAAGAAATTGAAATCGCTAGTAAATTTAAGGCTGGGCAAAAAACCATGGTGATTGGAAGTTGCTGGTCGGAAGATCTGGATGTATTAATACCTTTTATTAACGAGAATTCTTATCAACTAAAATTTATTATTGCTCCTCACGAAATCAGTGAATCGTTTTTAACCACTATTGAAAAATCGTTGATGGTAAGTGTCGTCCGTTATTCCAGTGCCGGAGATAATGTTGAGGATCGCTCTGTTCTATTGATTGATAATGTAGGATTACTCGCCCGATTATATCGCTACGGAGAGTTTGCCTATGTAGGTGGGGCCTTTGGAAAAGGACTACACAATATTCTGGAACCAGC
>JANOQK010000128.1:0-2606 GCA_031414855.1 Bacteroidia bacterium
ATTTGAAAAGCAAAACATTCGACAGTTTTTGGCTACTACCTGGAGCAATGCAGCTAAGGCTTATCAAAAACTTGGACAACCGTCTCAAGCGAAAGAATTTTTTCTGAAAGCAAAAGAACTGCACACCCAATACAACAATAAGAAAGAATTATCCTTCACATCCATACAACTCGCCTTACTGGAGAATGAATTGGGTAATACAAACAATGCATTGAAATTTGTTCAGGATGGATTAGCAGTCGCCACCACCATCAAAGCCCTTGAACAAATCATGCAGGCACATGAAGCCCTTTCAATTATCTACTCATCATTTCGCAATTACCAATCTGCGTGGCAGGAACAACAACTATACGTGAGCTATAAAGATTCACTCTTTCAACAAGAAAAGGCTAAGCAACTTCTGACATTGCAAATAAAATATGAAACAGAAAAGAAAGACAATGAGATTGAACAACTGAACAAGGATAATGAAATCAAGTCAGCCACAATTTCGCGCAACTACTTCTTCTTTGGTGGATTAGCGATTGTTCTATCCCTTGCCTTTTACTTTTGGCGTTACCGAGAAAGACAGAAACAAAAAGCCATCGCACAAGAGCAAAAAGTTCGGTTGCGTGAAGCCCAAATCAGCGCTGTGATTGATTCACAAGAGAATGAACGCAAACGCTTTGCTTCCGATCTTCATGATGGTATGGGACAACTCGTATCAGCTCTGCAACTAAATATTCAATCGATCAAACAGAATCAGGACTTAAATAAAACCGTAGCACAGGTAGAAAATTCAGAGCAACTGCTTAGTGAAATTCAAAGTGAAATACGGAACATCGCCTTTAACCTAATGCCTCCAGTGCTTGTAAAAGAGGGTTTAGTTCCCGCAACCAGAGAGCTGGTCAGAAGATTAAACAAAACCGATTCATTAAAAGTAGCGGTGACTGCCCATGAGATTCCAGGTCGTATGGATCGAGTGATAGAAATTTCAATTTATAGAATCATTCAGGAACTGCTTTCTAATATTATTAAATATAGTAAGGCATCGGCTATTACTGTGTCCTTTACAGGATTCGATGATGAAATAGTATTGACCATAGAAGACAACGGGGAGGGTTATGATCTGGTTGCTTTCCAAAACAGTAAACACAGTAATGGCTGGCAAACCATTCAAACGCGTATGAACCTGATTCGCGGACAAATCGAGTTTGACACCGTGTTAGGCCGAAAAAATAATACAGTGATCATCCATATTCAACTTTCATTAACCAAGGAACAAAAGCAAGAATCTGTCCTCCAAAATACCTAGACCTCGGTATTTTTTGTGAGCCACTTACCCGTTTGCTTTGTCTTGATAAGTGACCATGCGTGATTTTGTTTACTAATAGCTTTGGGCGTATTTTACATCCTATGAAAAAGTATTCCATCTTATTGGTGGATGATCACCGCATTTTCCTGGAAGGAATCAAAAATCTTATCCAGCAACCATTTGAAGTCAAAGACACGGCATCTTCTGGCAACGAAGCACTTAAATTAATCAAAGCATCAGAGTACGATGTCCTGATTACAGATTACGAGATGCCCGGAATAAACGGCCTTGAACTGGTGAAGGCAGCAAAAGCTGTGCAACCTGAAATAAAGATCATTGTCCTGAGCATGCACGATGACCCTTCCGTAACGAAGGAACTTCTGCGCGCGGGAGCACTTGGGTACCTTTTAAAAAATAATACATTCAAAAATTTAACAGAAGCACTTCACAAGGTAATTGAAGGAAAACGTTTTTTAAGCGATGAAATAGCGGAGATTTTGATTAACGCACCCGAAGAAGAGGACAAAGGTGTTTTGACCACACGCGAAATTGAAATACTGAAACTAGTAGCCAAAGAATTTAACAGCCGACAGATTGCTGAGATACTTTTTATCAGCGAACGAACCGTAGAAACTCACCGCAAGAATATCCTCAAGAAGACAGGCGCCCAAAATCTGGTGGGCTTGATTAAATATGCCTATGCAAATAATTTGATTTAGGTTCAGTTAATGGTGAGAAGTTAATCGTTAATGGTTGTTCACATTAGTTCCTCCTCTATTAACTTTTCTCTTTTACGTCTTTCATCACGGCCTTCTGATCAACACAAAATTTCCCCCTTCATCGCCCACATTTTGAATTTCGCCATAGAGTGGCTTTGTATCCGAATTGTTTTTCATGGACAACCTCACATCATCAAAAAGATCTTCGGAAGGGAGATATTGATTATTATTTTCTTCTAATGCTTTAAGTAAGTATTTCATAAAAACACTTTTGTCGGGAACAGTGGTTAGCGATCCGCTTGTCATGGCTTTCCGACTGGGACGCTTCAACATGTTGGCGATATCAGCATTAGCATTATTAAAGGGAGCACGTGTTTTAAAAATACCTCCACTGAAACAAGCATCTGCAATTAATAAAGTATGTTTAGAATTGATCGCTCCAATATTTTCTACAAGGGCACTGTTACGAAACCATTTAGCCCTATTCTTTTCCTGAGCATCGGAAGGTAGCCAATAGCCGATGTTTGTTTTCTCATCAAAGTAACCATGACCTGCATAAAAGATTAATAAGAAATCGGTAGGTTCAATTTTTT
>JANOQK010000129.1:0-5987 GCA_031414855.1 Bacteroidia bacterium
GAGCAATCTGTTAAATCGGTTTTGATTTTTAAGGGTGAAAAAGTGTAAGGATTGATTTGCTTTCGATGGATTGTTCTTTGTTTTTGTCTTTTTTATTTTCTTGACTAGATCCCAGTACTCCTTTCCGTATTTCACAAAAATCTCTTCCCCTTTCTTGATATTTTTTGTGGCAGTTATGAAGCAACGACTGCGGGTAGTTACATACTCTGAATTATTTCGAAGCCCATTTATACGAATAAATCCATTGGCATCATTTGCATAACGACCTATTAGTTTAAGAGTACCCTGCGCGTTAATTACGGCATTCAGGTGAATGTATAACAGATATCCATTGTGGCCATCTTCATGCTTGATATCCTTCCAGCGGTGTAAACGGCCTTTATACTCAACAATACGGGTTCCTTTTTGAATATCAACCATTGTAAAAAGCCCTTTTCCTGAACCTGGCAATTGTGACTTCTTTACTTCCAATTGTCTTTCTAAAAGGGTCTTGAAGCGATGAGGATTAAATATATTGCCAATCCGCTGCCTCATTCGAAATGATATAGAAAAACCAATATTCCAGTATATGCAGGTTTAGGATTGTCCTTAATTTCCAACCTTACGTCCACTTCAAATTTGGTAATGCCTCTCAGGTTTATGATAGAATGCAATTTTGCATGCATTCTCACTTCACTGTTCACCATCACAGGCTGGTTAAATTTTAATTTTTCAATACCGTAGTTGATCATCATTTTTACATGGTGAAACTCGGTGATTTGATCCCATAAATGAGGAACCAGCGATAAGGTCAAATAGCCATGAGCTATCGTACTTTTAAAAGTTGTTTCAGCTTCAGCCCTTTTGGGATCCGTATGTATCCATTGGTGATCAAGGGTGGCATCAGCAAACAGGTTAATTTGATTTTGAGTGATTTTGATATAATCTGAAACGCCAAGTTCTTTTCCTTTGTAACTTTCAAATTCTTCGAAACTGCTAATGACTAATGGAGGCATAGTGGATAAATTGAGGATTGTTCAAATTTAAAGAGTAGCCGATTGGGATATTGAATTAGTAATAGTGAATTTTGAATAAACTTAATGAAATGTATAGACTATTTTTATTTTGTTTCATCTTATTACTCAGTTGCCAGGACAGCGACCCTGGCTTTACCTCACCAGAAGGCAAGTGGAGTTACACAACACCTGATGGGAAGATAGCGGTTACTTTTGATGTAATCAAAGCACTTTCTGGTTCCTTTGACATTCAAAATCAAACATTGAAAATAGATAATGTTTCTGCCAATGCCGAAAAGGAAGTGGTAGGGTTTACTTCAACAACTATTGAAAAAATAAGAATCAATGCTAACGATTCGAAAGCAGTATATCCCTATACTATTGTTTTTAACAATTCAACAATCAGTAGTGATTATAATCAAATAAACGTACCAACTGTCACATACACCTATCCATGGGGTACAACAAACTCTCTCACTGGCATTATAATCACTAGACTATAATACTATGAGTATTCAATAGGAATATGGGATAACCTGAATCATTTCTTTAGGCAGAGTATGTGTGTTCCAGTGTTCATGGATTACCATAGCGGTCCCCAAAGCTGATGCCTGGTGCAAGGAAGCGGCATAAACATTTTTGCTTGGAAACGCCTTGGCCAGAAGTTTCATATATATATCATTCTGAGAAAATCCACCATCTACAAAGATTTTGTTAATCGTGATATTCTGAATAATTAGTTCTGTTGAGATTTTCTGTTTCTTAACCAGATTCACAAGAAGTTGATGATACGCTTCCTCGAATGTTGAAAATGAAGTTAGAGGTAGTTCACTGTTTTTATTTTGCTGGATGCGCATGACTAAATCGCTATCATAAGCTACTTTTTTGTAATAGTCGATTGGCTTACTGAAGTGCATAGCGATTTTGTTTACTCCATCTTCGTGCTCTTGTCCCGCGAACAACCGGGAAGCTTTTACAGGTTTGCCTTCATAGGTAAGATAGCAAAGGCAATCCTGCGCCAATTCTTCTTTAGTAAGAGGTAAATTGTTAAAAGGATTTAAGCTGATGCTCCAGGTGCCAGTGGAGATAAGAACAAAAGGCTCTGTGAAATATTTTTGATAGGGGATGAGTGCCGATGAACTATCATGAAGGCCAATTCCTGATGGAATTATACGCTTATTTATTTCTGACTTGATTACATTGTTTGTGGGATAAATGGGAGCTAGTTTTTCAACAATCCCCTCCACATTTACCCAATGATGATACTTGTTTTTAGTAAAATCCCATAAGTTGGTATGACAACCAATACTGGTAATTCCAGACACAAAAGTATTCGTTACAAGCCAACTAATATATTCCGGTAGGTGTAAGGCGTATTTTATTTTTTTGAAAACATCTGGTCTATCCTTTTTCAGCCAATACAATTGCATCCCGGAATTCAGATGACCAAGAACTGGTGATGCTGTTTCTACCGAAAAATTATCTCCTCCGTATTCAAAATAAAAGTTCGCTTTTAAATTTTCTGGATAAGGTTTTAAATAATTATAGAGAGGCGTAACAGGAGTCCCATTCTCATCTACATTGACAAAACTTGCTCCGTGTGCAGAAAAATTGATAGCCTTTATTTCAAAACCTGACAGTGCTAATACTTCTTTCAAAGAATCTGTTACCCATGTTGAAAGGGCAAGTGCATCCTCGCACGGAAAGCCGTCTTCATCTTTTATTTCTGGTAGTTGTACTGATTTTTCGAAACGAATGACATAGTCTTCGTCAAATAGAAAAACCTTTTTATTGGTTTTTCCGATGTCAAATATGGCAATAACAGGAACTGACATATTACAATCCGGTAGCAAGAGCTTTTAATCCTCGTTCAGTTATAAGTTGCTTCCGCATTTGAGATTCACGGAACAATTGAAGCGGATGTAATGCCCCACCGGCTATGAGTCTGGCTTCGGCAACCAATGGCCGCACATCTGTCCGATAGGCTTGTTGTAGAATCTCCTGAGCTTTGGTAACATCATTGGTTTCCTGGGCCTTGCTTAGTTCTCTGCGATCTACTAGCAATGCCTGTGCATAGGCGATCTTAATAGCTTCCACGGATTGAAGTAAATCTTCCAATGGGTCTTTCACATTATGCGAGGCATCTATCATCCAGCCCAAGTCAGTTGCATGATTCATTTTACGCGCATCCATTCCCTCTACTAATTCAGTAAAGATTAGAAACAATTGATATGGATTGATGCTGCCAACTGTAAGATCATCATCGCCATACTTGGAATCATTGAAATGGAAACCACCAAGTTTTTGTTCCATCAGCAAAAGCGAAACGATTTGCTCGATGTTGGCATTTGGCAGGTGATGCCCAAGATCAACTAACGTATATGCCTTTGGACCAAGTTTGCTCGCATACAAATACGATTGTCCCCAATCGCCAACCGTCATGGAATAGAAGTTAGGTTCAAAGGCTTTGTACTCTACATACATTTTCCAAGTGGGGGGAAGTGTTGAGTAAATTTCCTGTAACCCTTCAAGCGTACGCTCAAAAGCTTTACGAAAATTAAGTTGCCCTGGAAAACACGATCCATCGGAAAGCCAAACAGTGATGGCGTTGGAACCAAGCGCCTTGCCATACTTGATCACTTCTATGTTGTGATCAATAGCTTGCTTGCGAACGGCTTTGTTAACGTGTTGTAAAGAACCAAACTTATAGCTGTGTTTTTGATTAGGTTGATCTTGAAATGTATTTGAGTTAACAGCATCGAATACTAATCCATGTTCAGCCGCGAGTGATTTTATTTTACGTGTGCTGGTGGGAATATCCCAGGGAATGTGAAGTGAGATGGCGCCACTGGATTGATTGAGCGCATGGAGCAAGCCGACATCTTCAATTTTCTCTTCTAAAGTTCTTGGCTCCCCACCAGCAGAAAATCTACCGAAGCGTGTTCCTCCTGTTCCCAACGCCCAACTAGGAATAGCTATTTGAAAGTCAATAAGTTTTTTTATGATTTTGCTTGCATTTGGAGTGCTGGAAGACAACTGGCTTACTTTTCTCTTATGAGATGAGAGCAGTTTGTTGTTGTGTTTCTGGATGAGGTCTTTATCAATTCTCATATACTTTTTTTTAACCACAAAGGCACAAAGAACACTAAGGGTCACAAAGGGTTTCTTGCCTTGGTGTCTTTGTGGCATTTCATTATTCTAAATAAAAAACTTCTTTCAATGGAATACTCACAGGAGAATGATTCAGATTAGTTTCCATGATATCCTTCATATAACTCCACCATTTTTTCATTACTGGATGTTTAGGAAGCTCATCAAGTTGTTTGGCATCCTCAATCTTCAATATACCAAACAGGTCGTTTGTTTCCTCATCCAGAAAAATGGAGTAGTCTTCAATGCCTGATTGCTTCAATAATTGTTCTAGTTCTGGCCAGAGTTCATTGTGCCTGCGTTTGTATTCCGCTTCCTGACCTTTATGCAACTTCATTTTAAAAGCAACTCTCATTCAGTTATCAGTTAATAGTTAAACGTTAATGGTTGGTAAGGAGATTAAAACATGATACTATTAACTTTTAACTATTTTCGATTAACGGCTTTTTTGAATTAACTATCTCACAAACGCCATCGCCACCCCACCATCCACATTCAATACATTACCAGTAGATTTATTCAATTGTCCCCCTACAAAAGTAAAGCATGCATTGGCGATGTCTTCCGGTAAAATGATTTCGTTTAACAAGGTACGTTTTGCATAAAAGGCAGGCAACTCTTCCACTTTCACACCGTAGGCTTTTGCTCTCCCTTCGGCCCACGCGCCTGCCCATATTTTGCTATCTGATATTACAGCATCGGGATTAACCACATTTACTCTGATTTTATCCGGACCTAATTCAGCAGCATTCAATCTGCTCAAATGTAACTGTGCTGCTTTTGCGGAACCATAGGCTGCATTATTTGGACCAGACACCAGAGCATTTTTACTGACAATATTTAATACATCTCCACCCAATGCTTGTTTACGCATAATGGCAACTCCCGCTTGAGTGATCAAGAATTGACCTTTCACCAGAATGTCATAGAGTAAATCCCAATCTTTTTCAGTGTGATCTTCTATTGTTTTAGAAATAGAGATCCCGGCACAGTTCACCACAATATCAACGCCTCCAAAGGCGAGTGAAGTCGCATCAAAGGCTTTGTTGATTTGATTTGGATCAAGCACATCAAGTATTGTTGAGGAAAAAGAATCTTTCCCAAACTGTTTGTTAAAATCTTCGCTGGCTGTTGCCAACCGCGCAGCATCATTATCATTGATGAGTACGCAAGCGCCTTCTGCAATAAATCTTTTAGCGATAGCTTTTCCAATGCCTCCGGCACTTCCTGTAATTAAAGCAATTTTGCCTGACAAAGGTTTTGGTTTTGGCATCCGTTGCAATTTTGCTTCCTCCAATAACCAATACTCTATGTTAAAGGCTTCCTGTCTTGGTAATGAAGTGTATTCAGAAATTGCTTCCGCGCCTTTCATTACATTGATAGCGTTAATATAAAACTCAGCAGCTACTCGCGCAGTTTGCTTGTCTTTGGCAAACGTGAACATTCCAACACCTTTATAAAGAATGACTACCGGATTCGGATCGCGCAACGCAGGACTGTTGGGATGTTTGCATTTTTCATAGTAGTCTGTGTACATTTTCCGATAGGCTTCAAACTGAGGTTGAAGTTTTTCTTTTACTATTTTTACGTCAGAGATTTCTTCCTCTGGCTTTAGATTCAATACTAATGGACTAATCTTAGTTCGAAGAAAATGATCCGGGCAACTGGTTCCCATTGGGGCGAGTCTATCGAGGTCATTGGAATTAATAAAATCAAGAACGCGTGTATCATCTGTGAAATGCCCAATCATTCGTGTGTGACTCGAACAAAATCCCCGAAGTACAGGAGCAATCGATGCAGCTTTTTGCTTGCGATCACTTTCGGCCAATGATTGTAATTTTG
>JANOQK010000130.1:0-3356 GCA_031414855.1 Bacteroidia bacterium
TTGTTTTTACAAACTGTTAACAATTGTCCATGCCTTTGGTGCGTATGTTTGGTTACGCAAAACCAAATTAACTTCTTTTATGAAACATTTGAAAAAATCGATCCAGCTGATGCTATTAACGGTAATCGTTTGTTCATGGACATTTGTTCAGGATTTTTCCAGTTCAAATTTAAAATCCATCGCGGCCAATCCGACCACAACAACCAATGTTAAATCGGCAGCTCATAACATCATTTTCCAATCAAAAAATGGCGGACAGACATGGGAAGACATCAGCTCTGGTTTGCCGGAAAATGAACAGCCTGAAGATTTTTTTGCTGGCGAGTCAGATGTCTACGTACGAGTTAATAATGAAATGTATAGCAGCAAAAGCAATCTTAAAACTCCTGTTTGGGAAAAAGAGAACGCACTTGATCTACAAAGTGCTTCGATTGCTTTCAATCGTTCCGGAGTCATTGCTTACAACTATGACGGACAGGTTTATCAAAAAATGCCGGCTACAGGAACCTGGTTGCCCATCTATACAAATTTAAAAAAACACCTGATGCGAACTGTTTTTGAAACAGCCGATGGGACGATATTCTTGGGCAGCGATCACGGTCTTTACAAATCTGCCGACAAGGGACAAAGCTGGAAGCAAGTTCAACATGAAGGCTGGGTCATGGATATCGTAGAGTCAAAAGGTGTTCTCATCGGAACAGGTCAAAAAGGTATCATGCGTTCAACCGACAATGGTGAACACTGGCAATGGGTAATCAGCGAAGGTGGAGTGGGTATCGCTATTGAACGTATCGAAGGTGGATTTGCTGCCATATCCTACAGCGCAGAAACCAAATCCAGAAGGATACGCATTTCATTGGATAAAGGAAAAACCTGGAAAGCCATTGATGAAACACTTCAGCCTTCCTTGTCAATTTCATCTATCAAACAAATGGGCCCCTATTTACTATGCGGTCATCCGGATGGTATATTCCGGTCGTCTGACATGGGTAAAACATGGTCTAGTGTTCATCCCAGTGTTGATAACGCGTTTAAGATATTTGCAAGCTGGAATGCTGTTCCCGTCAATGATGATAGAAAAGTATTTAAGATATATGTTTCGGGCAATGTAGTGTATGCTGTGGCGAGAAATTCCGGATGCTGAAAAACGATAGCACTAATACCGTCATGTCGAATGTTACCGTCATGTCGAACGTAGTGAGACATCCCTGACCTATGTACACTGTTAAGTCGTTGGCATATTTTTAGACTGAGACAATGAAGAATGAGTCCAACCATCACAATGGCTAAACGACTCAACATTTGGGCGCTACTATTTTTACTATCCGGGCAATTAAGTTACGGACAAGCGGACTATTTAACATATTGGGTAAATAACAAATATGTTGGCTGTCTTGAGTCGGGACTATCAGTTTGCGACTGTCAAAGGGAAAATGATTTTCTCATGTTGCACATCGACTCAATTAAAAACAGGTTGACAATTGAGCCATCTATTTACAAAAGTTGGGAAACTCTTGAGACAGATATACATAAAATGGGCGATCAAAAATATAGAATCACTCCCTGGTACGGAATTGCTGGAGAAGCTAATGTTGAAAGAATAGATAACCAAATTTACTTGAACACTGAGAACGGGCAGGTTGCATTTTCAAAACTTAATGTCAGGAGACTGCAGCGCTTCATACAAGTTGATATTTCAAAGCAAATTGGAATTGTTAATGCCAGACCCCTAGTTAAATACTTGATAAAACCATGTGGTAATGCTGCTGGCAATTATCTGACAGTCGCTAATGTAAGTGAATATCTATCGCGCGGGCAAATTTCTATCAGCTGCTCAACGGATCTTAACTACAATGAAATGTTTATATCGACTGATAAGTCGTCATTCTTTTTGGTATATCTTAACGACACCATAAAAGCATATAAACATCCACCTAGAGACATGGATGAAGTGATTGACGAGAATAAATTAAAGGAATGTCAATTATTTATCAGAATGAAATGATGAGTGCACGACCCGACCTAGCCAAAGCATCCGCTTGTGCTAATACATTTCCAGCGTCCGCTGCAGTGACAGAACTAAAATTATAAACTCATCACCTTCGCTGCTGTTCTCACCAACGAGCCTACTACTTCAATTTTGTCGGGTGCTATCACTTGAAACTTTCGCGGCCGGGATGCCTGCCTGCGCTGCTGCTTCGGCAGACATGAGCCCCGAAGCTTCGGGATAAAGCCGCCCAATAAAAATTTATAGGTAACACGTTCGGCTGGCAAAAAACTCGCGCCCGTCCGAAGAGTTGGAGCATCCACAAAGTTGGAACAGCCACCCACAAAATTGCGGGATTGTTTAGAAAACCCCTGACTGCTCTTCCTCCACGAGGTTAAATTATTTCAGCTGTTAACTTTTTAACGAGCCACTCACTTTACAATTTGAAGCCAGCCCTTGAATTGCTGGTCGCATAACTTCCGATTCACCGTAT
This sequence comes from Bacteroidia bacterium, assembly GCA_031414855.1. Lineage (GTDB taxonomy): Bacteria > Bacteroidota > Bacteroidia > Cytophagales > Cyclobacteriaceae > ELB16-189. The sequence goes on from JANOQK010000130.1 coordinate 2,481, forward strand.
AGAAATAAGTTCCGGAACTAAGATGATCACCGCTGAAATCATTCTTGTAAGATGAAGAAAAGTATACCTGATTGCCATCCCTATTATATATAGAGACGGATATTTCAGATGGATTTAAAAAATCAAGATTAAAGTACTGATTGAATTCATCTTCATTCGATGTTATTACATTTGGAATAAAGGGTTCATCGATTGGCTCAATGACAACATGGACCTCGCTTTCCGCACTGCAGAGGCCATCAGAAACCTTAACGGTATATTTTCCATCCTCACTTACTTCCAACGTTTCGTGGTCTACGCCTGCCCATTCAAATTTCGAAAAGTTACTTTTTGCGACTATTTGAAACACGTCTTCAACACCACATTTTGTCAAGGTGATGATATTACTCTGAACACTTTCGTTATTAACTTCAAAAACGATAGTGGGATTTGGACTAACTGAATAATTGACACTCGCTGGTGGACTTGTGCATCCATTGGCCATCTTTGTTACAAAGAGTTGTCCATCGCTTACCGCATTAAAATCATAGGAGGGTCCATCATATACCTGATTAGTTAATTTTGAGTCTGAATACCATTTTAAGGAGGCACCTTCAGCTACAATAGTGGCTTGTTCCCCATAACAATAGTGATCTTTGAAGACCACCCCAGGTGGTTTTGCAACACAGAATGTAATTTGATTGGAAAGGCCAGATTCGAAGTAGGATGCATCAAGCGCCTGAACCTGACAAGTGTAGTTTCCATCGGGAAGTTCAAGTTCGAAGAAATTATTTAACCCTACGTTGCCGTGTGTCTCAATAACTCTCAACCCGTTTTCTAAACTTAACGAACTTACTTTCGCATCAGAATTTTGTGCAATTCCCACTTTAAGATTGT
>JANOQK010000131.1:0-2009 GCA_031414855.1 Bacteroidia bacterium
AAATAGGCCGCCTTAAGGAGGAAATCTCTCAGAAATACGAATTCGAAAAAAGCATCATAGGCACGAGTCCAGCCATAAAAAATATCTTTGTTCTTCTGGAAAAAGCGGTTAAAACCAATATCAGTGTAACCATCACAGGCGAAACAGGAACGGGCAAAGAACTAATTGCCAAAGCTATTCATTACAGTTCTTCCAGGAAAAACAAATCATTTATTGCAGTTAACATTGCAGCCATTCCAAAAGATCTGATTGAAAGTGAATTGTTCGGACATGAAAAAGGAGCATTCACAGGCGCTAACAGCCGTAGAATAGGAAAATTTGAGGAAGCAGAAGGAGGCACTATTTTCCTGGATGAAATAGGTGAAATGGAGATGGGTTTGCAATCCAAACTTCTGCGCGTTTTGCAAGAAAAAGAGATTACCCGTGTTGGAGGGAATCAGGTGGTCAAACTCGATGTTCGCATCCTTGTGGCTACTCATCGAAACCTTGCAGAAGAAGCCAAAAATGGAAAGTTTAGGGAAGATCTGTACTACCGACTGCTGGGGTTACCCATTCATCTCCCCCCTCTTCGCGAACGAGGTCAGGACATCCTAATGCTGGCCAAATATTTCTTAGACCAATTCGTCAAAGAGAATCAATTAAAGAAACTTGTGATTACCCCTGAAGCTCAGGAAAAACTGCTTCAGCACAGTTTTCCAGGAAATGTAAGGGAATTAAAGTCGGTAATTGAATTAGCCTCAGTTATGGCTGAGAATAGCGAAGTCAAAAGTCAGGACATTACATTTAGTGGTTTGGGCAACAGCCAATCCATGTTTCTAAAAGAGATGACACTGCAAGAGTATTCGTATAGAATAATTCGATTTCTTCTGGATAAATATGACAACAATGTATTGGAAGTGGCCAAGCGCTTAGACATTGGTAAGTCATCCATCTACCGATACTTAAAAGAAATGGAGGATGCTGGGATTTAATACTATAAGATGGACATTTTTTAACTATTTCGAATCTTGAATTCCCCTCATGAAACTAGCTATATAGAATGAAGGCCTTGGATAATTATGTAAAGAAAGGCCTTTTTTATAAATCAGTTGTCGAAGATGGCTCAGACATCATCTTTGTTGTTGACTACCAAGGTAAAATCCTGTATCACAATTCTTCTGTAGTAGACACGCTCGGCTATAAACCAAATCATCTTATACATAAAAATTTCTTTGATTTTATACTACCTGAAACCATTTCCTCATTCAAAAAGAAATATGAATTCAGTACTAATAAACAATATCAAAAATCAGTAGAATTTCAATTCTTATGTAAGGACGGGTCATATAAATACCTTGAATTTAATTCCATCAATCTCAATCAAAAAGACCTGGCTGCCGCACAGACCGATGCATTAGAAGGGCTTATACTCGATTGTCGCGATATTACACAACGCAAAAAAGACGCTGAAGAATTACTGCGAGTCCAGAAAACTAAGGATCAATTTTTGGCCAATATCAGCCATGAAATCAGAACTCCTATCAATGGAATTGCTGGAATGGCAACCTTACTTAGTCAAAGCCCAAACCGCAAAGAACAGCTCATCTATTTAAATGCGATCAAAAGTGCTTCAGAAAACCTGAAGGTAATTATCAACGATATACTCGATTTAGCTTCCATAGAATCAGGTAAATTAAAATTTGAAAGAATTGGTTTCAGTCTGAAGGATGTATTGACTTCTCTTGTCAACATGTTTCAGGTGCAGGCTAAAGAAAAGGGAATTAGCATTTCTAGTCATCTCACAAAAGAGGCTGACAAAATTATAATTGGAGACCCAGTTCGTCTCAATCAAATCCTGATCAACCTGATTAGCAATGCACTGAAATTCACACACAGCGGTGCAATCAGATTAAGTTGCTCTATAGATCGACAGGAAGGTCAAAAATGGTTTATACGTTTCCATGTCGCGGATACGGGTATTGGAATACCTTCAAATAAGCTAACCACTATTTTTGAAAGCTTTAGTCAAG
>JANOQK010000132.1:0-47730 GCA_031414855.1 Bacteroidia bacterium
TCAATATTAAAAACCGGCAAGCCACCTTTGAATATGAGTTGCAGGAAAAATATATTGCAGGAATGGTGTTGACGGGTACGGAAATAAAATCCATTCGCGAAGGTAAAGTGAACTTGCAAGACGGCTATGTATATTTTAATAATGGGGAAGCCTTTGTAAAAGGAATCAACATTTCACCTTATTCGCACGGCATGCATTTCAATCATGATGCCACCCGTGAGCGGAAACTTTTACTTAAAAAATCAGAGATCAAAAAAATAGAAGCAAGAGTGGAAGAAAAAGGACTTACCCTGTTGCCTCTTCGGCTGTTTATTACTGATCGTGGATTTGCCAAACTCGAAATTGCTGTGGGCAAAGGGAAGAAAACACACGATAAGCGTGATTCGATAAAAGAGCGTGATGTGAAACGAGAACTAAGTCGGATAAAAATCAGATAACCAGAAAGTATACATGGAAGTAATCGATCATGGAGTATGCCGCCTGGCACTGGTATCAGTGAGAAAAGATCCGACCGATCAATCGGAGCAAGTAACCCAACTCCTTTTCGGAGATCATTATGAAGTAACGCACGTTTCTGATGATAAGAAATGGGTTCGCGTTCGTATTCATGCAGATTTGTATGAAGGGTGGTTAGCGGAAAAACAACACCATTCAATTACCAAAGAATTTTTTGAACAGATCAATCACACGAATTATAAAATCTCCACCGATCTAACCAGCAGTCTGCTCTATAAAAAAAGTCCACTCACCATTCTTTTGGGAAGCATAGTGCCCATCTCTAATTCAGAGCTATTTAAGATGGAAGAACAATTCGCCTTCAACGGAGAATCAAAAAGTCTGGGACAAAAGCGGGAATACGAATTTCTAAAAACCATTGCGCTCAAATATCTGAATGCTCCATACCAGTGGGGTGGCAAGAGTCCGTTTGGAATAGATTGTTCCGGATTTACTCAAATGGTATTTAAAATTTCCGGCTATCCTATACTGCGCAATGCTTCACAACAAGCCAATCATGGAAAGAAAGTAAAATCGATTGCTGAGGCGCTGCCTGGTGATCTCGCTTACTTTCAAAATTCAGAGGGTCATGTTCATCACGTTGGCATTATCCTCGAGGATGAGAAAATTATTCACGCCTCCGGCAAAGTTCATATCGATCTATTAATGGAAGAGGGTATTCTTAATGCCGAATCTAAAATCTATACTTATCAGTTGGCAGGTATCCGGAGGATATTGAATAGTAACTCGTGAAAAAGTAGGCCATGCCTTCGCTAAAGCTTCGGTAGGCAGGCACCAACACATGTATTCCAATGCCTAAGTCCTAATGCCTAATACCCATTTGGTGTTGAAAAAGCCAAAGATTGGTTTTATATTTCACTAATGAATAGCAGGGTTTTGGTACTCAATCAGGATTTTAGCCCACTGATGGTGTGTTCTGTGGAGCGTGCGTTCATTTTGGTGTACCTGAACAAGAGTGAACTGGTGCGGCCTGCCAATGGTTACAAATTACATTCTGTTACTAAAAGCTATGCTATGCCTTCCGTGATACGGTTGAACCGATACGTACATGCTCCTTACAAAGGTGTTAACCTCACACGACAAAACATCTTCAAACGCGACAACTTTGAATGTCAATATTGCGGAACCAAAAAAGATCTCACGCTGGACCATGTGATACCCAGTTCGCGGGGCGGTGCCCACTCCTGGATGAACCTGGTATCAGCGTGTAAAAGGTGCAACGCCAGAAAAGGAGATTATACACCTGAGGAAGCCGGCATGATTCCCAAAAAGAAACCGCATAAACCATCTTACGCCATTTTCTTAAAGGACTATGCCAATGGAAGTGTAGGGGAGTGGGATGAGTATTTGGCAACAGGTGCTACCTCTTAATAGTTGAATGAGTAGTAATTTTCCAGGCAGTACCAACTCAGGATTGTTTTTCCTGAAAAAAAATTAATTCGCTTTCTCTTAAACAGACTTGAATGAAGTTCACCCGCTGGAAGGCGCTCTGTTTTTATCCCGTCCTCTTACTCTTAGTTTTTACCTTCTTCTGCACAAGCTGCCAACAGGAAGCCTCGGAAAAGAAAGCTCAGCCTATCTCTGCTTCAGGTAAAGAACAATCGTCTTCCGTAGACAAGATTGATACATTATCCCTTTTGACTCAGGCCGATTTGTTCTATCAATTGGGTGAAACTTTTTTAGCGGCAAATAATAAAGATAGTAGCCTGTACTATCATGATCAGGCATTAGCGCTGAGGGAAACGGCTGGGAAGAAGGACAAAGATATGTTTGATAGCTACGAGAAGGTGGGGCAATTTTATTCAAAAGAGTACAAATACGATGTGGCAGAAAAATATTACGAAAAAGCTCAGGCAATTGTTGACGATGCTGGAGTTCCAGTTGATGATGAGATAAGATTTCTTCTTGACTTATCCTTCATCAAACTCAATCTAAAAGACACTCCAACATCTGTTTCAATACTCAACAGGTTGATAAGTTTTGTTCAGCTCCATCGTCCAAATGATACGGTTACATTGGGTGACATTCATCACTCGCTTTGCAACGCGTACTATTATAATAATCAATTTGATCTAGCTATTCAGCATGCTAAACTGGCCATTTCATACTCTGACTTGATCAAGGATAACCTCAGAGTGGGTATTGCTTATACCACCATAGGAATGATTTATCATAAAATGAATCAAAACCGCAATGCCCTTGACAGTTATCGAAAGTCAATTCAAAAGCATTTAAAATGGACTGATCCCGAATCTGACGAGCTTGCCAAAGTGTATCTTCAAAAAGCATTTGCACACCGTGACTTAAGTGAGTTTGATTCCGCTCAATATTATTTGCAATGGAATCTGAAAATCAGAAGAAGTATATATGGGGAAAAGGATCCGAATACATTTGGTGCAAAGCTATCTCTTGGGCAGTTCTATGAATCCATTCATAGCTATGATTCGGCAGTCACGTATTCACATGAAAGCCTTATTTCATTAGTGAAGGATTTTAATGCCCCTGACTTCCGGGTTAATCCAATAGCCGATCCCACTGAATTGAATATCGATTTAGTAAATGGGCTGGTTGCTAAAGGCAAAGCACTGAAGCTACTTAGTGAGAGTGATCCCTCAAGGGATTGCTTTAAACTTGCTTTGAGTACTTACCTATTGGCGGATAGTGTTTTTTCGGGTTTCAGACGAAACCTAAAATACGATGACCCTCAATTGAGAGAGCTGGAAGCAGGACATATCCCATACAATCAAATGATTGAGCTAGCTTTTCACCTATTCCAAAAGACAGGTGAGAACAAATACATAAAAGTGTCAATCGATATTATGGAACAATCCCGGGCAGTGCTGTTGGAGAGTGCCCTCAATCGTGCGCAGGAGTATGATGTAACAGGAAGCCACATCTTTAAAAACCAAGAGAATGAACTCATCACTCAACGGATGGAGATTTTACGGCAACTATCTATGACCGACTTATCTAAGTCAACTGCAGATTCATTAAACGAAACGTTACTATCTGTAAACCGTGCATTTGCTGAATGGAAGGAATCGATTGAGCAGACCAATCCCGGTTACTTCAATCTCAGGTATAATCAAAAAGGTGTTAGCCTGGATGAGATTCAGACCCTACTTAAAGAGCGAAATAGTCTTTTTTTGGAGTATTTGTGGAGTGATGAAAAGATTTACACACTCGCGATTAGTCCTTTAAAAATTGAAACCAAGGTTATTCTTCAAACCGACTCGTTTAAAAAGTCATTTGACGATTTCATTACACAGTTGCAGGCTACCCCTGATGAGGCCATTAAACTGGAAAACTTTAACCGCTTTTCTCAAAGTGCCTTTACGCTTTACAACTTCCTGATCCGTGACGTACTTCCAAATGATATCGAACGAAACAGAAATGTAAATCTGATTATTTCAGCAAATGGCCCATTGGCAACTGTTCCTTTCGAGGCCTTGATTACGAAAGTTCCACAAAGCAATGATGTTAACTATCGACTTCCGTACTTGATTCAAAACTTTCCGATCAGTTATGCCTATTCCCCCGGCACATTAATCAATCAAAGCAAGCGAGGACGAGAGGGGAACAAACTTCTGGCCTTAGGCTTTGCCGGCAATGGTACTTCACGCACGCAACGAAATGGTCTCCATAATCTTCCGGGTACAGAAAAAGAAATTAATTCCATAAAAGCGGTGATGAAGAACAATACCAATACGTATTACCTGGAAAGTGAAGCGTCAGAGGCCATGTTTAAAAAACAGGTGACAGATTTTGACATCGTACATCTCGCTATTCACGGTATTGCAGACTCTGCAAATGCTCTTAAATCAAAACTGGTTTTTCGTTCTGAGGCGGATACTTTGGAGGATAGCAACTTGTATGCCCATGAATTGTATACGCTAAATCTTGAAAAGCTTGACCTGGCAGTACTCAGCGCCTGCGAATCTGGTATCGGGAAGCAGCAAACGGGTGAAGGATTGATGAGTATTGCCCGCGGGTTTGCTTATGCAGGTTGTCCGTCATTGGTGATCAGTCTTTGGAAAATTGATGATGGCACCTCAGCGCAGGTGATGAGTAATTTTTATAAGTATGTTTCGGAGGGCGAACCCCTTGACAAGTCACTAGCGAATGCGAAAGCCGATTATATTGAAGGTGCCAGCGAGTTTAATTCGCACCCTTCCTATTGGGCGGCATTTTTGCAGGTGGGTGATACAAGGGCAATAGACAATAAGAAAATAATTTCAAAGTTCTGGATAATTGTCTTGATTATCGTGAGTTTCATATCACTGATTGTTGTTGCCAGAAAATTTATAAGGCAGTCAAACACGATTGCCTGACTGCCTTAAAAAAATCAGCTATTTAAGGCCTCAATGATGGCAACCACCTTTTTTTGCGCTCTAATCGAGCCATCTGTTTCAATGTAGAATCTTTCAAAGTCATCGGAGTCAAGGTAGTTGAACGATTTTTCTATCACCACTTTGCTGTTGGGGAATTCCCCGTTAGCTAACGCTTGCTTTACTTTATTTCTGATTTTTGGATAATAGTAGAGTTTCTCAATTGAATCGATGCCACTTTGCTTAAGCTTCAATTTTGAATCTTCAAGCAATTCCTTTTCAGCACTCTCGTGCACTTTCCAATCAACAATATCGGCAGCGTAAACTGTTCCATCACTTAATAACACAGGGTGAAAACCAATTTGGTCTCCTATTTTCAGGCTCCAACCAGGATTATCGAATTTTATTCTTTTTTGCCCTGCGGTTCCAAGGGCCATTGTTAATTCTCCTGGTGATGTTGGTGGTTTTTGGACGTGACCTTCTACATGTGACATAGCTTTTTGGGTTTTAGTGAATAGATATATTAATAACTCACCCGGCATTTTGCATAGCACCGGGCTAATCGAGTTCGTTCAAAAGTTTGTTGGCCTTCTCTCCATACGTGCTGCTCTTGCTGATCTCCCACAAGGTTGCTTTCGCGCGCTCCATCTTCGCCTGCTTCAGATACGTTAATGCCAGGTACCATTTTGCCTGGGTCACCAGGTCACTGTGTTCTTTTAACATATGATTAAATGTTTTTTCAGCTTCCCTAAACTGCCCATCTTCCAATTGCGCATTGCCCAGGCACAGGTGACTAATAGGATCATCTACTTGTTTCAATACCTCATTGAACAAGGGAATGGCTTCTCCATATCGGCCATTGTCATAAGCATCATATGCTTTTGTTTTTATATTCTCTTCACTGCTGCCACGGGTAAGTCCGCTACCTGGTGAATCGAACGGTTGGAAGTAGGCCGCATAAAGCCGCTCGTGTTGAGGTGGCCTGCCTTGCATCCACACAACACTTACGGTGACTAGCAAAGCGATACTAGCAGCCGCAGCCAATACCCAGGGCTTTTGATAGAATGGAATTATTTTTTTGGAGTCAGATTTTTCTTCTTCAGCAGCATGTGCCTCCATCTCCATGATCTCACTAAAAAATTTCAGTCGTTCTAGTTTTTCTTCTTTGGTCGTTTTAGCTGCAGATCGTTTCACACCCTCCAGCAACATATCCATATCTGTTAGTAAAGTTTTGAACTCCTCGTTTTGCGCCTGCTTCTCTTCAAATAGTAGTTTTTCTTTCGCGGTCATTTTTCCATCCAGGAATTTCTCGATCAGTTCAATATCGTGCATGTCTTCTTTCATCACTGTACTTTTAATTTTTATGTTTTTTTAGTTCTAACGTAACCAGCTCGCGCAAACGAATAAGGCAACGACTTTTCAGATTTTTAACGGTGTCACCATTTTTGTAATGCAGTTTCTCGGCCAACTCTTCCAATCCGGTTTGATGGTGGTAGTATAATTCCAGCATGGTCTTGCACGGGTCGCCAAGTTTTTCCAGACATTGCTGGATCACCTTCAGATGAAATTCCTTGCCTTCCTGTTCGGTATCGAGTACATCTTCAACGTCAAATTCTTCACCCGCCTGGTCACCTTCAAATTTCTTATCAGCCCTTCTCAGTTCCAGAATTTTATTTTTCCCGATGGCGAATAAGTAGGTCTTTACACTTCCATTCAGGTGTTGAAGTTTTTCCTTGACTATGTTATCATAAAAGGCAATAATAGAAGCCTGGTAAATGTCACGCGCTTCATCTGGGTTGCATTGATAATGGCGGGTGGCCCAACTGACAAACTCAGTGCGATGAGCCTTGTAGACTTCTGCCAGTTCTTTCTTATTTCCGTTTTTGATCTGTTCAATGATCAAAGCTTCATTCATTAGTTCGAGGTTTATGTAATTTCCAGCCCCGCGTAACCATCCCTTCTAAATTTTATTTAGATCCATTTAAAAGTAAGGAAATTATCCGTTTAAAGTCATGTTCTCAAATTATCGGATAAACTCAGATGATGCAATGGCCCCCACATTTAGGTCGGGGAAATATATAAAGGAAAATATTTGGCTTCAGCCAAAATTATATTGGGCTAAAGCCCTTATTAATTTATTTTCATTTGTTCCACGACCTGAAGGTCGTGGCAATTTTTTTCTAATGTATAATCTGGGATAAAGGATATCCTCATTTTTTTTGATTTGTTGTCATGCCATCAGCTGTGTTCCTTTTTTCAACACTCAATCTGGCCCGATAGTTATTGCCTGTGTTGGATAACTGCCTTGCAATCACGTTGCCGTAAACATGTGGTTGGTTTTTTATTTCAAAAAAAACTCTTCAAAAGATGGTTACGCCAATAACCATTTGACATGAAAGGTATTGAAACAGACTTTTAGATACAGGATAAACCCCAGGTTGCGCTTCTTGAGTTTAGGTGTAGGGTGAATGCGCCACTGCTCTCCCGTCTCTGTTGAGTTCAGAGATTGGGAGGGTCTCCTGCTTCCTCTTTTGGCTTAGTCATTTCTAGCGTGCTACTTTAATGAGCACACATCTTATGGCGAGAAATCTTCTCCAGTAGCTTGGAGAAGATGAATTGGAATGCGAATAAAATGTGTGACAAAGGTATCAGTACGATGGGAACAAAATTTTATGAAAATGAAAGCGATCTTAAGAAGACATCAATTCAGCATCAACCGGTTGATTATTGCCATTGTGTTTATTGTCATGCTGGCCATCATCATGTTTGGAAAATGAAAAAATATAAGTTCAACTCTTTAACCTTCAATGTATGAAGAACATGGATCATATCTATGGTTTTATGAGCGCCATGCGCAAACACAAAACCAGCACTAATGCTGATTTTCAATTAGGTCTGCTTCACTTTGTGCATTTGCTGGTGATGGTAGATGGTGAAATCGATCAGCGTGAGAAGGCAGCGATACGCAAGATCAAGCTGGAAGAAAAAATCCCCGATTGGGTATTTGATGAATTTGAAGAAAGTATCCCTCAAAAAACAGAGCGGCAAATTTATGAAGAAGGAGTGGAGATGCTCAACCGCTGCACGGAAGATGAACGGTTGTGTGTCTTTGTGCATCTCTATCGGTTGTCAGAAGCAGATGATAAAATCCATGTGAAAGAAGTACGGCTGCTGTTGTATTCAATAAAAGCAACCAAAATAGCTTTTGAAGACGTGGAGCTTAGCGCACGCATGTCTAAGGCGGTTTCGCTAAAGTGGCTGTAGAGACATAATATTTTAAGTATTTACAACCAGTTATCTATATTATCTATGAGCCCATTGGAGATAACTCGCTGACCGTTCCTCAATTTGGTGTAATACAAGGAGCTGGTGACCAGGGAGGTGATTTTATTTTTATAAAGAAGAAATAGGTATCTAACCGTCTCCGATTTCTAAAAATCAGCTAGTCCGGGCAACTAAGCGCTACATCCAGCAAGAGAAAATACCTTTTAACAGGTATTGATTTTGCCTTTCCAATACCGTAAATTTCTGCTTATTGTACCTTGTCAACGTCAACCTATTGCCCTATGATGCGGATTTTAACCCTATTTGTACTCTTACTTGTTGGCGGAAGTCTTGCCGCTCAGAAAATTGAGAATGTAAAAGCCACCATAAATGGTGATGACATCATCATCACCTACGACCTAACCGGTAAGGAAGGGCAGGAGTTCAAGATTAATTTATATGCGTCCAATAGTAATTTCTCCAAACCTATTATCAAGGCAAGTGGAGATATTGGCAGTAAAATAACGCCAGGCAAGGATAAGCGTGTAGTATGGAATGCAAAGAATGAACTCCCCGAATACAAAGGAGATTTAGTTATTGAAGTGCGCGGAGAAGCTGGTGTAATAGCTTCTTCCGTTAGGCCACTTTCCTTTTTGTCACCCACTGGTGGCAATGTAAAGCGTGGTAAAATACTAAGCATCAGTTGGACAGGCGGCACACCAACAGAAAACGTTGACCTTAGTTTGATGAAGGATGGCGCTGTGAGTGAAAAAATTGCCGACCAGAGTAACAACGGAGTGCACTCCTGGCAGGTACCTAAAGGAACCAAGCCGGGCACTTATCAATTGAAATTGACTGGCACATCTTCAGGCTTTGCCATGAGTCCAAATTTTAAGGTGAAGCCCAAGACGCCTTTCATTGTAAAAATCCTTCCCTTCTTGGCGGTGGGTGGGGTAGCGGCAGTTTTACTAAGTGGTGGTTCTAAGAAAGCAGATGATTTACCTGTGCCTCCTGAACCGAATTAATGTTTGAATAAGCTGTTGAGTTACTAACTGGAATTTAATGTTATGAAGATATTTTTTACGATTTCAATTCTATTTCTTGGATTTGCCACAGCGGCACAAACTGATGATGTTCGGCTGCAAGATTTTCAGTCCAAGCAAAAAATTGGCTTTGTTGCCAATAAAGGACAAGTAGTTGACCAAGATGGCTTACCCAATTATGATGTTGCTTATCTGTTGAAGCTAAGTAATCTTAATGTTCAATTAAGAAGTGATGGATTTTCATATGATACGTATGTCAGACAGGGGAATCAAAAACCTCGTAATAAATTCAATCGTCAGGATAGCAATCAATCAGAAGAAAAGGTCACATACAAATTTCATCGCGTTGATGTGGAATTTGTAGGCTCGAACAAGAGTTTACGGCTAGTTAGTGAGAGCGTCCTTCCTGGTCAATTGAATTATTATTCCAAAACGGGTGACCTTGTAACTTCACATGCCTACGAAAAGGTAATTTATCAGGATTTGTACAATGGGATTGATCTTGTCTTTAAAGTAAATCAGACATGTTCAGAAGATGCACCCCAAGTAGAATATGATTTTGTTGTGCATCCAGGAGCAGACCCTTCTCTTATTAAACTACGCTTTGATGGTCAGCAAGATCTTAAGTTAAAGAACGACAAAACATTAGTATTTGGATTGCAGCAAGGTGAATTCACGGAATCGATTCCGCTTAGCTTTGAAGTCGAGACAAATAAGACGATTCAAGTTGGGTATAACTTGGATAATTCGAGAGACGTATCATTCAACATTGCTGCTTATGATCAATGCCAGACATTGGTCATTGATCCAACTCCTACACTTGTTTGGGGTACTTACTTTGGTGGATCCCTTGATGATGAAGCTTATGCGGTTGTACAGGATGCCTCCGGAAACATCTATGTGACTGGATATACTGAAAGTACGGGCCTTGCCACTGGTGGCTCGCACCAGGTTACGAAGGATCTATTGTATGATGCTTTTGTAATGAAGTTGGCGCCAGGAGGCACAATGATTTGGGCTACCTATTATGGGGGCAATGACAATGATTATGCATATGATATTGCGATTGATGCCTCATTAAATGTTTTTGTAGCAGGTGAAACGTATAGTTGCAACGGGATATCTACCACAGGTGCCCATCAGGAAACCTGCAATACGCAGGCATTTTATGACGCTTTTCTTGTAAAGTTTAATTCCAATGGGGTGCGCCAATTTGGTACCTACTACGCTGGTGATGGAACGGATGCATTTATCAGCGTTGAGTGTGATGCCACAGGTAATGTATTGTTAACAGGGGTTACGGATAGTCCAAATAACATATCCTTAGTAGGTGCACACCAAGTAGCCATTTCCGGAGTTGATGATTCATTTGTAGTAAAATTCAATGGCCTAGGTGTTAGGCAATGGGCCACCTATTATGGCGGTACTCTTGACGACTATGGAAAAGAAGTTACAACAGATGCCTCTGGAAATGTTTTTGTGGTAGGGCAGACGTTCAGTACTGCTAATATTTCAACCGCGGGTGCCCATCAAACGATTCTGAGTGGAGATAAGGATGGATTTGCTGTCAAATTTAACTCCTTAGGGGTCCGTCAATGGGGAACATATTATGGGGGAACAGCTAGCGATCAAATTAGTACAGTTAAAGTTCATACAAACGGTGATGTTTACTTATCTGGATATACATACAGTCCGACAGGAATCTCGACAACGGGATCGTATCAAACGGCTCTTGCTGGAACAGCAAATTATGATGCTTTTTTAGCAAAGCTTAATACGTCTGGTGTAAGACAATGGGGAACGTATTTTGGTGCTGCGGATGGAGATGAGGCCTTTGGTATTACACTTGATGGATCAGGTGATGGGTATCTGGTAGGAAATACACTTTCTTCTTCTGGATTTGCTTCCACAGGATCGTTTCAACCTACCTATGGGGGAGGTACTAATGGTGACGGATTTATTGCAAAGTTTACTTCAGGAGGTAGTTTTTCGTGGGCGTCTTACTTTGGAGGATCTGGCGATGATTATGCGCAGCAAGTTTCCTTAAATGGAACTTCACTTGTTATTGCAGGATCAACTTCAAGTACTTCAGGAGTTGCGTCCGTAGGAGGATTTCAAAGTTCTTATGGCGGAGGAACCTCTGATGCATTTGTAACAAAATTTGATATTTCAACATTTGAGCCCACCAATCAACCAACCAATCTGGTGTTCACAAACATCACATCTACCTCATATGCCTTTTCGTTTACTGCTGCGGTGGCAGGCACCACAGCACCAGATGGGTATATAGGTATTCGCAAAATCGGTTCGCCACCAACGGGCGTGCCAGTAGATGGTACTACCTATGTTTTTCCAAATCCAATTGGTGATGGCGAAACCAACTTTGTAGGTACAGGAACAAGTTATACACAATCCGGTGCAACGGCTTCAACCGCTTATCATTTTGCTATTTATTCGTATACAGGCAGTGGAGCTTCTATCAACTACAAGCCTGTTAGCCCGTTAACAGGATCAGTCACAACGTTGGCAAGTGGCGGTACAACTATCACGTCCATTAATCCAACGAGTGGATTAATAGGTGCTTCAGTCACCATTACAGGTACTGGCTTCAGTACAACTGCTGCCAACAACACAGTTAGGTTTAATGGTACATTAGCCACTATTACGGGTACACCTACAACTACAAGTATAACTGCCACTGTTCCCGCAGGTGCTACTACTGGTCCCATCACAGTTGTGGTGGCCGGCCAAACGGGAACAAGTTCAAGTTTTACAGTTTTAGCTACGTTAGCCTCAGAACCCACCAATTCCCCTACCAACTTAGCATTTTCAAATATCACAACCACAGGATATTCATTCTCATTTTCAGATGCAGTAGCTGGCACCACAGCACCGGATGGCTACATTGGGATAAGACGAACAGGAGCTGCTCCAACGGGAGTTCCGGTGGATGGTGTTTCCTATAATGTCGGTGATGTTTTAGGTGATGGCGCTGTAAGATTAAAAGGACTCAGCGGTGGGTTTTCAGAATCAGATGGATCACCTTCCATCACTTATTTTTTCACGATCTATTCTTATAAAGGCACAGGAACATCTATCAATTACAAGCAAGTAAGTCCGCTAACTGGATCGGTCACAACCTTAGCAAGTGGTAGTACAACTATTACTTCCATTAATCCCACCAGTGGGTTAATTGGTTCGTCAGTCACTATTACGGGTACTGGCTTCAGCACAACTGCTGCCAACAACACAGTTAGGTTTAATGGTACATTAGCCACTATTACGGGTACACCTACAACTACAAGTATAACCGCCACTGTTCCCGCAGGTGCTACTACTGGCTTCATCACAGTTGTGGTGGCCGGTCAAACTGGAACAAGTGCAACTTTTACTGTTACAACAGCCACTCCGCCTACTATTGCTTCGTTCTTACCTATTAGTGGCACGGTTGGCACTTCTGTAACTCTTACGGGCGCTAACTTCAGCACCATAGCATCCAACAACATCGTAAAGTTTAATGGTGTAACGGCTGTCATAACGGGTACACCCACGGCTACCAGTATTGTCACCACAGTTCCTGCCGGTGCAACCACAGGTAAAATTACGGTAGAAGTATCGAGTCAAACGGGCACGAGTTTAATTGACTTTACAGTTAATACGGTGACACTTGCAATCGAACCCACCAACCAACCGACAGCGCTTACGTTTTCAAGTGTCACCAACACTTCTTACTCATTCTCTTTTACAGCTGCTGCTGCCGGCACAACAGCTCCCGATGGCTATATCGGCATACGTAAGTCAGGCACAGCGCCAACTGGGGTGCCTGTTGATGGCGTTACGTATGCTTCATCTGATGCGCTTGGTGACGGCTTTGTAAATTTTGTCGGCACTGGAACGGCTTACGATCAGGGTTCAGCCTTAGCTTCTACTACCTATAATTTTGCAATCTATTCATACAAGGGTACCGGTTCATTGATCAACTATAAGCAAGTTAGTCCATTGACAGGATCGGTTACAACACTGTCGGGCACAGATATAACCGAACCTTTTGTTAATGTAAACACGACACCAACTTCTGTGGCAAAAGGTGCGCCTGTAAATGTTACCGTTACATTTAGAGATGTTGAAAGTGGTATTGCTGAAGCATTTATTTATTACGCTGCTCTTGAAGATGCAAAGAGTGATTACTCCAATTTTGTTAGCGGAACAATGGTAAAAGGAACAGGTGAAAACTATACATTCACCATACCGGGCACAGTCGTAAAGGAAATGGGTGTGACCTATTACTTCTACCTTAAAAACGGAGTGGGTCTCACTAATTATTCATCCGATTATTTCACCGCTGTGCAAGTAACAGGCAATGGACTGACCATACCTTTCACGGGCTTTGGTACTGATCAAACAAAATACCGCATCGTATCCATACCTGTTCTACCAACAATAGCAACTGCTGATGCAGTATTCGGAGATGACTTGGGTCCTTATGATAAAAAAAGCTGGCGATTATTCCGCTATCAGGGATCAACAACAGAACTAAATGGCAAATCAACACTCGTAGTTGGAAATGGATACTGGCTGATTGCCAGCAAGTCGGTTGCACTGGACACAGGTCCTGGCACAACTTCAACCGTGGCGGTTTTTGATCCATTTAAATTAACATTCTCGCCAGGTTGGAACCAAATCGGAAATCCGTATCCATACGATGTTAAGTGGCAGGAAATTCTTATTTGGAATGGAAGTCCGGCTGGCATCACCAAACTGCGCACCTATAATGGCAACTGGGCAGACGGAGCGGAACTCGAGAAATTCTCAGGAGGTTTTGTATTTAATGGCGGATCAACTGTAACCCTGGAGATACCAACAATTAAGGATCCATCGATTAATGGCCGGGTGAATAGTTCACCTATCGCAGAAGTTAAAAATCCTATTGACGGAACGGATTGGAGCATCAATTTATCGCTCGAGCAAGGTGGATTAACCAATACATTTGGTGGGGTTGGTATGAATTCTACTGCTGCGGAGGGATATGATCGGTTTGATGACTTCAACTTGCCTCGCTTTACAGACTTTGTTGAAATGAATCATCTCGGTAAGGAATTGCACCGCTATAGTTATTCAAAAGATGTGGTGCCCTATCAAGAAAACCACACCTGGGATTTTTCAATTGAATCTAATCTGAAAGAGTCGGTTACGATGAAATGGGATAATTCCTTTTTCGGAGATAACAGCAAACAATTGGTGCTTTGGGATGTGAGCTTGCAGCGTGGTTTTGACATGCGGAAAATCAATCATTACATATTCAATGCCGCAAGCTCAGGTCACTTCAAGGTTTTTTATGGCGAAGCGAACTATATCAAGGAGAAAACAGTTGTTGAGCAGTTGGTGTTTCATGAGGTTTTCCCAAATCCGGCCAGCGACAAGGTAATCATATCGTTTAGCGTGCCCTCAGAAGAGCGTGTTACAATCGAGGTAGTTGATTTATTGGGAAGAAAGGTGGCTACGATTGCCGATGGTAATTTTAAAACGGGCTATCATGAAGTGCAGTGGAATACCCAGGATCATTCAGGAAACGCAGTAACCAATGGAATCTATATTACGCAGATAAAGAGTTTGCGCAGCGATCAACAAAAAAGACTTATCATCAACAAATAAATTATACCATCATGAAAACGCTCCGGTTTTTAGCAATTGCAATGTGTTGTCTTCCTGGCTGGGTAGCCGGTCAGGCTATCAGCGGTAAGAGCAACACCGTGTCAGTGGATTACACCACAAAAGTATCACCACCGGTGATTGTGTGGTTATCGCCTAATCAACAGGTGACCAGTATTCAGGTCAAGAAGATGACCATCAAAGTGGGGGTAAATACTGTTCAGAAACTAAAGAACGTAACGTTCTATGTAAATGGTGCGGAGCCAGTAACCAATCGTGGCATGGGTACTTCTGCTTCGGCTGATGCAGCTAAGTTTGCTAAGTATATCGAGGAGGAAATTGAGCTTACCAATGGACCTAACGAAATCAAGATCGTAGCCGAAAATGAAACGGGCGAAATATCTACGGAAGTGAGAAGCGTGAACGTGACTTTACCTGTTGCGCTGGCGATGGCCGACAGGACAGATTATGCGCTCATTGTGGGCACTAATGAATATGATGAGTGGGGAGATTTGATTAACCCCATTTATGACGCTACAAAAATTGAGGAAGAGTTAAGAGCCAATTATGGCTATAAAACAGAATTGCTATTGAATCCGACTAAGTCTCAGTTTGTTGGTAAGATACGCGAGTACATTAAGAAGAATTACATGAAGAATGACCAGTTGTTCATTTTCATTGCCGGTCATGGCCAGTTTGATGAAGTATTCAAGGCCGGATACCTGGTGTTCAAAGACACAAAGACCAATGATGAAACCAAGGAAAGTTATTTTGCCCACACCTCGTTGCGCGACTATTTGGAGACTATTCCTTGCAACCATGTCTTTCTGGTGATGGATGCTTGCTTTGGCGGAACATTTGATCAGCAACTGGCCAAACGCGGAGAAGAAGATGGTGTTTATTCAGTGGAGAGCCAGGATGAATTCATCAACCGCAAACTGCAATACAAGACCCGTAAGTTTATTACTTCCGGTGGTAAAGTCTATGTTGCCGATGGACGACCTAATCAACACTCACCATTTGCAAAACTATTTATGGAAGGCCTTAGAAGCTATGGCGGCCCTAATAAGGTGTTGACCATTCAGGAAATTTGGTCGTATGTAGAAATTGCGAAGAACAAACCCACAACAGGCGAGTTTGGATCGAATGAGCCGGGCAGTGAATTTGTCTTTCAGGCCAAGTCCAATAGATGAGATCGTGGGTCTTTGCTGTTGTATGGTTTTGTAGTACAGTTGGGTTTGCCCAAACTGAATTGCGAGGGCTTGAGTTTGAAGATGATGAGTATAATTCACTTCCACTCAAGCCTTCTTATTTTACCCCACAAGTAACATCCTTTCCTGCTTCCCACAGTCTGAAGAATTATTGCCCCAGAGTCATCACGCAACACAGTTCAAATACTGCTGTGGCCTGGGCCTCAGTTTGGTATGGTCGAACGATGCTGGAAGCCATTGCCAGCAAATGGAAAGAGAGTCAGATGATTACGCAAAATGCTTTTTCTCCGCTCTACAACTACAAGCAAATAGCTAGCAGTAACGACTGTTCCGATAAAATTAAACTGACTGCTATATTGGAATCAATGACCACGGATGGCGCAGTGCCATTCAACACCTTTCATGAATTTTGTTACGATACCATTCCAAATTTTCCTTCCGCAAAAGGAAATGTAATGCCTGGTTATGTGCGTTTATTCAACACAACAGATACGAAAGAGAGAAAAGTGGAGGCGATGAAAAGAGCGCTTCGTGAAAATAGCCCGGTGATCATTGGTATGATCTGTCCATCTTCCTTTACTCTGGCCACCGATTTTTGGCAACCCCGTGAAAAACCAGAACGTGATCAGGGTGGGCACGCCTTGTGCATAGTTGGCTATGATGACACAAAATTTGGTGGTGCATTTGAGGTGGTTAACAGTTGGGGCAAAGCATGGGGCAAAGAGGGGTTCACCTGGTTCCGGTATGAAGATGTAGAAAATTACCTGTTGTATGGGTTTGAATTGCTCAATACGCAAAGCATGATGAAGCCGGCTAAATTAATTGCGCATGTTGATCTTACGTTGAGTACGGGTGAAGCAATGAAGGCGAAAATCAAGAACACAGGATATTACGCACTGGATACCACTTACCCAACGGGCACTCAATTCAAGACAGTTATAAAGGTGAATCAAAATGTCTTTTTCTATGCAGTGGGTTTTGATCAGGACTGGAATAATGCAGAATTATACCCGAATGAAAAAAACGGAACCTATCCGTGGCTGGAAGACGCTCAGAAATCAGTAAAACTTCCGGTGGATGCCCAGTATATTAAGCTGGAGCCACCCGCAGGAAAGAATTTTTTGTGCCTGGTATTTTCAGGCCGGCACATCGATATTGATGAGCTAAAAGGGAAGCTCAAAGAAGGACATGGAGATTTTGTACAACGGTATTATACAGGACCATTGAAAGATCCGGCTGTATTAAATTGGAAAGAGCACACCATTGAATTGGAGGGAGATTTCAATCGAAGCTCACTCTTTATTGTGGTGGTGGAGATTGATCAGAGCTAAGTGTCCTATTGGAGCAGCCCAGTCGTCAAGACCACTTAGTGTGGTCAGACTCATCGAACTAGCGCAAGGGTCTCCCTTGTGCTTGTATATTTTCAGCGTCTCGCTGGCATCCGCTTCGCACAACCACTACTTGGCACCCGGGCAAACACAACAGAGCAGGTGAACCAATGCAACAGACAACCTTGGGCAACTCAACAAGACACCCGGGTAATCACGACAGCCCACACTGGCAAATACAACTAAGCACCCGGAGCAACACTACCTGGCACCCGGACAAACACAACAGAGCAGGTGGAGCAATCCAACAGAGCAGGTGGAGTAACACTACAAGACAGGTGGGTAAACACAACAGAGCAGGTGAGTAAACACAACTAAGCAGGCTGGCAAACACAAGTAAACAGCACAAAACACAACCCCGCAGGTGGAGCAAACTAACCACGTATAGTGGAAAACAGTAGTTAAGATATTGTCAATTCTGGAAGAATCAAATCCCTTAATATCCCAGATTATGCAATAGAAAAAATAGCCACGACTGCATAATCCGGGTTAAAATTTCAACGTAAATACGGTTCTCACATCAGGTTCCGAGGTGACCGTTAAAAGCCCGTTGTGCAATTGCATAATTTGACGAGATAGTGCCAATCCAATTCCAGACCCTGTTTTCTTTGTAGTAAAGAAGGGTACAAAAATACGATTCACTGCCTCTTTAATAATGCCGGGCCCATTATCGGAAACTTCAATAATGACCGCGCTGTCAGAATATTTTCCTGTTAATTCGAGAGTGGCATTCACACGATCACCCAATGCCTCGATAGCGTTTTTCATCAGATTGATGAGCACTTGTTCAATCATTTCTTCATCCACCTGAATGGTCAGATATTCGGATTCGCAGTGGTGAGAAAATTGAATGCTTGTTTTCCTGAGTTCCGGCTTCATCAATTGCGCTACTTTTTCGATGAGGTCTTTTAGCCGAACCGTTTTTATTTTAGGTTGCGGTAGAGAAGTGTATTCCCTATAAGCATCAATAAACTTAATCAACCCTTTGCTTCTGCTTTCAATGGTACTTAGTCCTTCGCGAATATCCTCCGCTCCTTCATTTTTCAATTCATAGTGATCTTCTTTTTTAATTAATTCAGTAGCCAGAATTTCGCGCAGGGTGGAGGTGAGGGAAGAGATAGGGGTGATAGAGTTCATGATCTCGTGCCGCAACACACGCGTCAGATTTTGCCAGGCCTCCAGTTCTTGTTTTTGTAATTCAGTTTGAATGTTTTGAAGCGTTACTAGCTTAACGGTGTTTCCGCGGATGCGAAGTTCTGTCGCTTGAATGGTAAGAAAGAATTCATTTCCTACTTTATGCAGTGTACTTTTACCGGGCTCCACTTCTACTAAAGCTTGATACAGTTTGGCATCCTTTTCTTTCAGTTCGTTAATGTTCTTAAGATTGGTAATCCCGATAAACCGTTTGGCATTGGCATTGATCAGATGGAGTTGACCATCGGTATCAAAGGATAAAATACCCGTGCGTACTTGCTGTACCACAGTGTTGAGGTACTGCCAATTTTCTTCTTTTTCTGAACGGGCTTTGCGAAAAGCTTCCAAGACTTCATTGAAAGCGGTGTTAAGATCTCTAAAGCTCTTACCAAGTTTATTGTCCGTAGCAAATCCTGAAATGAAATCGGAGTATTTGACGGACTCCAGAAAACGTGTGAGTTTACGGTTGGTTTGGGAAGCAAACCGGAAGAGCTCCAGTAATTGTGCAATGATAATGATTCCGGTTAATCCCGCTGCGAAGATCATGTTGGGCCGCGTAACCATGTACACGAACAATGACATGGTTAAACCAATCAGCCCTACCCGAAACGCTACGCGAAAACGAAAGTCATTTATGCCAAAAGCCATTGAGATAATTTGATAATTTGAAAATTGTTCGATTTGAAAATGAGTGAGTTTTCAATGGTTATTTCATAGTGCATTGGGGTCGTAACTAATCTTCAAATTTTCAAATCAACTAATTTTCAAATCATTTATAGTCCATGCTTCTCCAATCTTCGATACAGTGAAGACCGTGTAAGTCCCAACTCTGATGCTGCCTGTGTGATGTTTCCATTGTATTTTTTCAACACCTTACGAATGAGCAACTTCTCTACCTCATCCAGATTATATTGATCCAGATTTAATTGCTGATCTGTTTCTTTAGGAGCGGCTGTGCTGAAATTAAAATCCTCAGGTTGCAAAACAGAAGAGTTACTAAGAATGATAGCACGCTCCAGTGAATGTTGGAGTTCGCGAATGTTACCAGGCCAGGAATGTTTATTCATGCGGCTCATGGCAGCCTCACTTATTTTGGTTACGGTTTTTCCGTACTTCGCAGAATAATGTTTTAGGAAGTGATTAGCCAATAGTGGAATATCTTCCAGTCGATCATGAAGAGAAGGTAATTCAATTTCGATTGTGTTGATCCGATATAATAAATCTTGACGGAACCGATTTTCTTTCACCATGTCATACAAGGGCAAGTTAGTAGCGCAAATCAAGCGGATATCTATAGCTGTTTCTTTGTTTGCGCCTACGCGACTTACTTTTCTGTTTTGTAATACGGTAAGAAGTTTAGCTTGCAATGGCATAGAGAGATTTCCTATTTCATCAAGGAAGAGCGTGCCATTATTTGCCAACTCGAATCGGCCAGGGCGGTCTTCTTTCGCGTCTGTGAAAGATCCTCTCTTATGACCAAAGAGTTCACTCTCAAAAAGTGTTTCCGTAATCGATCCTAGATCAACACTGATAAAGGATTCGTTTTTTCTGGGCGAGTTTCGATGAATAGCTCTTGCAATTAATTCTTTGCCTGTCCCATTTTCCCCTAATATTAAAACGTTCGCATCTGTTTGGGCAACCCGATCAATAGTTTGGAAAATGCGTTGCATTGATTGACTTTGCCCAATGATGTCACTGTACTTTTCATTGATGACTTGATTGATTTCCTGGTTCTTAATTTTGAGACTGTGAATTTCATCCCTTGATTCACGCAAACGCATGGCAGAATACAAAGTGGCCAATAGTTTTTCGTTCTCCCAAGGCTTCAACACAAAATCAGTAGCGCCAGCTTTGATTGCCTTTACAGCCATTTGCACATCGCCATAGGCAGTAATCAAAACCACTACCGAAGACGGATCGATTTGAAGAATTTTCTCCAGCCAGTAATAACCTTCGCTTCCGCTGCTTACATCTTTGGTGAAATTCATGTCCAGCAGAATCACATCATAATTGTCATTGCTCATCAATGCTGGAATAGCATCCGGATTTTTTTCAATGTCAACTTGTGCGAAATGACGCTTCAGATGCATCTTCGCTGCTTTCAATAGATCTTCATTGTCGTCAATGATCAGAATTTTTCCTTGCTTGGATTCAGACATAGATTAATCTTTTAGAAGGAGCATGTCCGGAAGTGAACCTGCCTGTCCGCAGGAAGGCAATATTAGTACCGAAAACGGAACCTTGAATTAAACCCATAATTTCACAACTAGCCTTGTAAATATAAAGAATTCTTGTCCGTTACCGGACACATGCGTTCAAAGTTGAACTAAAAATTAGCCTCATAAAGCGTAATAGGACATATTTTTAAGCCATTTCTCGTTGGCACGCTTGTTGGCATTGGGCAGGCTGTAGTTATAAGTTAATCGTTAATAGTTAAACCCCAATAATTTGCTCTTGACGAAATGAGGGAGGCATACGATTAACCAATAACGGATAACGATTAACTAATAAGGAATGGATAAACAGCTTAAAAAGAAAACCTGGACTGTAAAACGGATTGCTACTTTTGGTGGAATTGGGTTGCTTGTCATTTTTGTCGCTTACCAAATTATCTTTGCTGATAGACGTTCCAAACTGAAAATCGAGAAAGATAAGATTACGGTTTCTGAAGTAAAGAGAGGCGAATTCAAAGAGTACATTCCTCAGACAGGTATAGTAGAACCAAGTCGGACCGTGTACCTCGATGCCATAGAGGGAGGAAACATAAAGAACGTTATTCGTGAAAGCGGTGCTATTGTGAAGAAGGGCGATCCAATCATTGAGATTTCCAATCTTAACCGAGAGATAGCCGTATTGCAACAGGAGGCAGATCTTGTTCAAAGCATTAACCGTTCGCGAGACACGCGTCTTGGCATTTTAACAAATGATTTGAATCAACGTCAAACATTGGCTTTGATTGATAATCAATTGGCCATTTTTCGTCCACAGTATGAAAGACAAAAAGCCCTGCTTGCAAAGAACCTTATTGCAAAACAGGAATATGAGAGAACGGAAGCCGATTACAAGTACAATTTGGAACGCAGAAAGTTTACCTATGAAGCGTATCAAAGAGATTCATTGAGTAGGATTCTTTCCTTGCAGGATATTGATGTTTCCGAAAACAGGATGAAACAGAACCTGGTGTCGGTTCGAACTATTTTAGATAACCTAAATATTAAGGCTCCGATTGATGGCCAGTTATCTACCTCGCATTGGGAAATAGGGCAAGCGGTAAACATGGGTCAGCGACTTGGCCAAGTGGATATCGTAGGCAGCTATAAAGTAAGAGTGCCCATTGATGAATTGTATTTCCCCAGGATTTCAACTGGCCTAAAGGCTTCTACTGATTATGCCGGTAAAACATACAATCTAGTCATCACGTATATCTATCCAACTATCACTGCTGGCCGCTTTGAAGTGGACATGGATTTTGATGGCGAAACGCCTCAAGGTATCAGAAGGGGTCAATCACTTCGGATGCGCATTGAACTGGGTCAATCATCTGAAGAGCTTTTATTAACGATGGGTGGATTTTACAAAGACACTGGTGGTAATTGGATTTTTATATTGGATGGTGAGAACCGCGCGATAAAAAAGGAAATCAAGCTTGGCCGCAAGATGGGCAGCGAATACTTTGAAGTATTGGAAGGCTTGCAACCAGGTGATAAAGTAATTACCTCCTCCTATGAGAATTTTGGGAACAACGAAGTTTTAATCCTTAATTAATGCAACTATTTCAACTTTTGAGCGTCTAATAAAAACGAAACAGTAACCTTTTAAGAAACGCTGAGTATTTTGTAGGTCTATTTTAAAACTAAAACGAGCGATCAGCCATCTAACCTTAAACGCACACCAATATGATTAAATTAAAAAACTTAGAGAAAGTGTACACCACAGAAGAAGTGGAGACCACTGCCCTCAATAACATTAATCTCGAAATCAAAGCTGGAGAATTTGTAGCCATCATGGGCCCATCTGGTTGCGGTAAATCAACCTTGTTGAATATCCTCGGCTTATTGGATAATCCATCCGGTGGTGAATATCATTTTGGCGAGCACGAAGTAGCTAAATATTCTGAGCGTCAGCGGGCACAGTTGCGCAAAGGTTCAATTGGGTTTGTGTTTCAAAGCTTCAACCTGATTGATGAATTGACAGTATTTGAAAATGTTGAACTTCCATTACTCTATATGAAAGTACCAGCTGCAGAGCGTAAGCAGCGAGTAGAAGAAGTATTAGAGCGCATGAACATCATGCACCGCAGAAATCACTTCCCGCAACAGCTATCCGGTGGACAGCAGCAACGTGTTGCCATATCTCGTGCTATTGTAGGTAAGCCTAAAGTTATACTTGCCGATGAGCCTACAGGTAACCTGGACTCTGCCAATGGGGAAGAAGTAATGAAATTACTTTCGCAATTAAACGAAGAAGGTACTACCATCTTGATGGTAACTCACTCACCTTACGATGCAAATTACGCGCATCGAATTGTGAACCTGTTTGACGGTAAAGTAGTAACAGAAAACATTAAAGAGCATTTCCATATTTAAGTTAAACGTTAATAGAAAAAAGTTAATAGGGAAATCGTATAGGTTGGAATTTCCTAACAACGTTTAACTAATAACGATTAACGCTGCCGACAGGCAGGAAAGAGTTCAGGATTCAGGTTAGTCCTGATGCGTTCTTCATAGTTTAGGTTAGGTTAAGAATAAGGCCCGGCTCCGAATCTTCATCGGAATTGGGCTTTATTTTTTGTAGTAGGATAGGGGATTCAGGATAGTTAATTGTCTTTAGAACAAAGAGGAACTGTAAAACTGAACAGAGTATTGTACACTATTGGACACCCGTGTCCTACCAAACAATAAGAATGCTGCCCATTGTATCATTTTTGAATGAATGTTTCGTTCCCAATAGGTTGGCATATTTGTTGGCCTATGTGCAACCTTATGCAGGAATGGAAAGTCTAAATGCTGTAACCTCTACCCCCACCATATGATTAAGAACTTCCTTCTCATCACGCTACGCAGCATGATGAAAAACAAGCTTTACTTGTTTATCAATGTGATCGGCATGGCCACGTCTATTGCCTGCTGCATTGTGGGATTCTTCAATTATGATTTCAATGCCGGCTTTGATCAAATGCATAAAAATGCATCCACCATTTATCGCGTTGGTTCGGTGCGCGAATTTCAAAATGAACTGACAGAATTTGGGCATGCACCAGTAGCGCTTGGTAACGCCATTAAGAAAAACATTCCAGAAGTGGATGCGGTAGTACGCTATTCTCCAGATGGTGGCAACTTCAGAGTAAAGGACGATTTGTTTAGCGGTGATATTACCTATGTCGATCCACCTTTCTTTAGTCTTTTCACCTTTGACTTTATTGAAGGAAATGGCGATTTGAAAAACCGTAATGAGATTTGCATAAGCGATGAATTAGCGATCAAATATTTTGGAAAAGAACAGGCTCTGGGTAAACAGCTGACGCAAATGTTGGATAGCGGAAAAACAAAGGAATATGAAGTCGCAGGTGTATTTAAAAAGCAGCCCAGTAATTCAAGTTTTAATGGCCAGGCGTATTCACATTATGACAACACCTTTGAATTTCAAAAAGGAGATTTCAAAGAGGACAGCTGGAAGTATAGAAATAATTTATTCATCCAAATTAAGAACCCCTCTCGCGTTGCCGCCATTCAGGAGCAACTGAAACAATACACCGCCAACAACAATAAGATCAGAGAAGATTTTATAATTAACTATTTTTTAGTGGAACCATTCGCAGGCATGGCCGTTCGTGACAGCTACTCCGACAAGAATGGAACCTGGACACAAAATGGCTCACCATTGGCAGCCGTTATTGGCATAGGATTGATGGGTCTTTTTGTTTTGTTGATTGCTATCTTCAATCTTACCAACACAGCAATCGCCATCTCCTCGCGCAGGCTGAAAGAAATTGGAATTCGGAAAGTAATGGGCAGCATGAGGAAGGATCTGATTTTTCAGTTCATTGGCGAGACAACCTTAATATGTTTTGTGTCACTAGGGTTGGGTATTGTAATCGCGGAGTTGCTTTTGCTTCCTGCTTTTAATAAACTCTGGCCTGACTTTAACATGGTCACTGATTATTTTGGAAGACCCAACTTCCTGATCTTTATCGTACTCACATTGATTTTAACAAGTCTGCTTGCCGGAAGTTATCCGGCCTTTTACATCAGCAAATTTGAACCTGCCAGCATCTTAAAGGGGACCTTGAAATTCGGAGGAACGAATGCCTTTACACGTGTATTGTTATGTCTTCAGTTTGCTATTTCGCTAGCTGGAATTGTGTGCAGCTTTGCATTCACTGATAATGCGACATTTCAACGAAACTTTGATATGGGTTTCGATAAAAAAGGCGTTGTCTTTACAAACGTAAATGGACGTTCAGAATATGAAACCTATCGCAACGCATTAGCCGAAAATCCGGATATTATTTCCATTACCGGAACCCAGGCACATTTGTATCGATCGGGATTTAATGACCCGATTAAACATGAGGATAAGGAAATTGAAGCTGATATTTTGGATGTAAGCGCTGAGTACATTCCAATGATGGGCATTGCGATAATAGCCGGACGGAATTTTGAGTCTGAATCTGAAACGGATAGAAAAGAGTCTGTCATCATAACGGAGGGCACGGCAAGGGCATTTGGCATGGTTGATCCGATAGGCAAAGAAATTATCTGGTTGGATACGGTGAAATATTACGTGGTAGGCGTTGTTAAGGATATTTACAACAATGGACTATGGGAGAAAATGGAACCCGTACTGTTTCGTTATGCCCCTAAGGATAATGTGAATCATATTTTGGTGAAGGCAGACGCGGATAAACTTATTTCTATTAATCAATTCATGGAGGCAAAATGGAAAATTATTTTCCCTGATAAATTGTATGATGGCGATTACATGGATGAGCAGATGGTCGAAGCAGATACAGTCAATAAAAACCTGGTCAAGATGTTTGCCTTTTTAGGTGTGGTTGCCCTTATCCTTTCAGTAACGGGCTTGTTTACTTTGGTTTCATTGAACATCATAAAGAAGATGAAGGAGATAGGTGTTCGCAAGGTACTGGGTGCTTCTACCTGGAACATAACGTCAGTAGTTAATAGAGAGTTTGCGATCATCTTATTGATTGCGAGCGTAGGAGGTGGGTTTTTGGGATGGTGGTTGTCGGCCCTTCTCATGGAAAGCATTTGGGATTATTATCAAAAAGTGACGCTTGCTTCCATGATTATTTCAGCGGTAATCTTGCTGACAGCTTCTGCCATTTCTATTGGATATAAACTATTTAAGACAACTCGATTAAACCCTGCTCACGTGTTAAGAACTGAGTAGTACAAGCGCTAATTCGTAAATTGTAATAAGACGACATATGATTAAGAGCTATCTCCTCATTACGTTCCGAAGCTTGATGAAAAACAAGCTATTCATTTTAATCAATGTCTTTGGAATGGGTATCGCCATTGCCTGTTGTATTACAGCGTACTTAAATCGCGAATTCAGCACCAACTGGGATAAAATTCACGTGAATGCTGATCACATCTATCGCGTTCAGTTTTGGCGTGAATTTCAAGGTAAGCGGGACCGCTATGGCCTTGCTCCGATGCCTTTGGCTGGTTATATAAAACAAAATATAAAGGAAGTTGACAAGACAGTACGCTATATGTCTTCCTATTGCGATATGCGAATAGGAGAGGAAATATTTGGGGATCAAATCGTGTATGCCGATTCAGCTTTCTTTGAACTATTTACCTATGAACTGAAATATGGGACATTTACCAATTTTTATGATAAGGGAAAAGTGTTCATCAGCGATGAGGTGGCCAGAAAGTATTTCAATAAGGAGGATGTAGTTGGTCAATTGCTTACGCAGATTGTGTTGGGAAAAGATGGGGTAAGGAGGCCCAAAGAATTTGAAATAGGAGGGGTGTTTAAGAAGCCTGCACAAAACAACAGTTTCGGATTTGACGTGATCACACTGTTCGATAATTTCTGGGATGTTAATTTAGATGAAGAGGTTTCCGAGACCAATTGGAAACGGTGGTCACATGCTTTGTTTCTTAAAATCGATGACCCTACAAAGACGGGTATAATAGCGAAACAACTGCAACAGTATGTGGAGCCGCAGAATAAAGTTCGGGAAGATTTTAAAGTGGCTGAGTATTACCTGGAAAACTTTAATGGTATGATGAAACGCAACAGGGCTGCTCCCCGGTTGGACAGTGATTACTTGGGTGGTGGTATTCCTGATGAGGCGGTAGTAGTGCCATCCATTATGGCAGGTATGCTTTTGTTACTTGCTTGTTTTAATTTCACCAACACCTCCATTGCCATCTCCAGCAAGAGACTGAAAGAGATAGGCATCCGCAAAGTGATGGGCGGCATGCGAAAACAACTGATTGCGCAATTTCTTGGCGAGAATATGATACTATGTTTTTTCGGACTTTTGGTTGGTCTATTGATAGCAGAGTGGCTCGTTCCAACGTATGATGCTATGTGGCCTTGGCTGGAACTTAACTTGAGCTATACAGAGAATGCCGGTTTTTTGTTATTCCTGGTGTTTCTTCTTTTTATGACAGCTATTATAGCAGGTTCCTATCCAGCATTTTATATTACTTCATTCGAGCCTGTCAGCATCTTGAAGGGCAAAGCTAAATTTGGAGGTACAAATTGGTTCACGCGTTTTTTGTTGGGTGGTCAATTCGTTATTTCTCTGTTAGCCATCATCATGGCAATTGCATTTTACCAGAATGGCAACTATCAGCGCGATTATGATTTAGGGTTTGCTACACATGGTGTAATTTCTGCCTGGGTAAACAATGAAGCTGGATATACTACCTATCGTGATGCATTGAATTCCAATAAAGATATTCTGCAAATAGCGGGCACCCGTCATCATGTGGCAAATGGTTGGTTTAACGACCCTATTAAATATGAGGCAATAGAACGCGAAGTAGACATCATGGAAATTGGAGATAATTATTTTGAAGTGATGGACATGACCTTGCTGTCAGGCAGAAAATTTCAAACAGATTCTGAGACAGATCGGAAGGAATCCGTATTAGTAACGGAAGAATTCGTCAAGCAGTTTGGATGGAAGGATAATCCAATTGGTAAGCGAGTCGTCTGGATGGATACTGTACAGCTCTATGTAGTAGGTGTAATCAAGAACGTGTATGCAAGAGCCTTGTGGATGCCGATC
This sequence comes from Bacteroidia bacterium, assembly GCA_031414855.1. Classification (GTDB taxonomy): domain Bacteria; phylum Bacteroidota; class Bacteroidia; order Cytophagales; family Cyclobacteriaceae; genus ELB16-189. The sequence goes on from JANOQK010000132.1 coordinate 27,871, forward strand.
CAACCCTTAATGGTACGTTATTCTGCGAAAGATAAGATTCAACAACTGGTGGTCAAGGTGGAGCCAAAGAACATGGCCTCCGTCAATTCTTATATGGAGAAAACTTGGAAGGAAGTATTTCCAAACACCTTGTATTCTGGCCAACTGATTGATCAGGAATTGCAGGAGACCAACGATATTAATAAGAACGTTTCCGTGATGTTTGGTTTCCTGGGCTTCTTTGCAGCCTTAATGACTGCTATTGGCTTATTTACTTTGGTCTCATTGAATATAGAAAAGAAAATGAAAGAGATAGGTGTGCGAAAGGTGTTAGGCGCTTCAGTAGCAAATATTGCAGGTGTCATCAACTTGGAATTTATCATCAACTTAGGCATTGCAACTGTAATTGGTGGCGCGCTTGGCTATTTTGGTACGGATGCCTTGATGGATTCCATTTGGGAGTATTACCTAAAACTTGGGTTCATGACACTTTCTTTGTCCGTTTTGGCGATGGTCGTGATTTCAATCTTAGCAGTTGGATATAAAACAATAAGTACGGCTTCTCTTAATCCTACTAAAACTCTTCGGGATGAATAGTTTTTCGGAGTTGTAACCTTTGAGCCAATTTTGGCGTCTTAGAAACAAATCCTAAACAACAATTTGTAGTAGCGTATTGACCTTGATGCAAGCAATACATTATTTCTTTGTCTAATCGAAAACCTTATCCTATATGTTTCAAAACTATTTTAAAGTCGCACTTCGCACTATTCTTAAGCACAAGTTTTATTCCATACTGAATATTTCAGGTCTTGCCTTTGGTCTAACAGCCTGTTTCCTTATCGGGCTATATATTTTTGATGAGTTAAGTTTCGATACGTTCCACAAAGACTCAGAGAATATTTACTGCATTGCCCTCCATGGAAAAATTGGGGGTCAGGAAATCTATACATCCTCTTCTTGCCCTCCACTTTCTCAGGAATTGGTGAATGAAATTCCAGGAGTGGAGCAAGCCACGCGGGTTAATCCATGGAGAAATCTGGTGATGAAATATGAAGACAAAGCGTTCACCGAAACAAAAGCGTTGCTAGTAGACTCTAACTTCTTTGAGTTTTTCAGTTTCAACTTATTGGAAGGTGATCCCAAGACGGCACTCAAAGAGCCAAATACAATGGTGCTTACAAAAGAATCAGCAATCCGTTATTTTGGAAATCAGTCTGCTATAGGCCAACTAATAACAGTTGGAAATGATAACAAAGCCTTCAAAGTGACAGGTGTGGCAGAAGAAGCACCTGCTAATTCACAAATTCAATACGACATACTGCTTTCTTCAGAGTCGGATGAGAATATGAAAGGCAATGGATGGACAAATAATGGCTTGTATACTTATTTCAGAAAAAATCCGAAGACAGCAATTGAAAGTGTAGATACAAAGCTTCGCGCATTTGTGGAGGAGCACGTTGCTCCTGAACTAGAGCAAGGCTTTGGAGTTAGTTTTAAAGAGTTTGAAAAGAATGGTGGAGTGTATGCTTATTACTCCTATTCGCTGGCGAGCAGCCATTTGTATCAGTCTCAGCTAAACGATGGAATATCGCCTCGCAGTGATGTTAAATATGTGTACATCATGGGTGCGGTTGGACTATTTATTTTGGTAATTGCCTGTATCAACTTTATGAATTTGTCTACGGCTCGTTCTGCCAGCAGGGCAAAGGAAGTGGGTTTGAGAAAAACATTAGGTTCTGTTCGTTCTACTTTAATCGCTCAGTTTTTGTCAGAATCTTTCGTGTATACCCTTGTAAGTACAGTGTTGGCACTTTCCGCAGTTTATATTTTGTTGCCAGCGTTTAATGTGTTGTCGGCAAAGGAACTTGTTTTCAAAACCATGTTATCACCTGTCATGCTTGGCAGTGTGATTGGTATATTTCTTATTGTTTCATTGTTGGCAGGGAGCTATCCGGCATTTTATCTCACTTCTTTTAATCCAGTCGATGTGTTGAAAGGGAAAGTTAAATCGGGCATGAAAAGTAAAGGTGTACGCAGTGCCCTGGTGGTTGTTCAATTTACCATTTCAATCACACTGATCATTAGCACGATGATTGTGTATAATCAACTCAGCTACTTGCAGGAAAAAAATATTGGCTTAGATAAACAAAATGTTTTGATTCTGAGAAACACGCGGAGACTTGCCACGAATATGGATGCCTTCAAAGAATCGTTGAATAGCCAAGCCGGCTTGAAGGCAAGTTATACCAACAATGTATTTCCAGGTGTGAGTAATACTACAGTGTTTCGCACAGCTGGGACAGATCAAGATAGAATTTTAGGAACGTATTATGCCGATTATGATCATTTAGAAGTACTAAAAATTGAATTGGAGGAAGGTAGATATTTCTCGAAAGATTTCCCGTCCGATTCAACAGCTTGTGTGATCAATGAGGCCGCAGTGAAAGAATTGGGCTGGACCTCTGATATACTCAACCAAAAATTAACAAATTATAATGCTGATAAACCATTTGATATGCAAGTGGTTGGAGTGGTAAAGGATTTCAATTTCGAATCTTTTAAATCTAAAGTAAGGCCACTCGTGATCCAACTATCTAAGAAGTCAAATAATATGTTAATCCGATATGAAGGCCCAGCTAAAGATGCTGTGGCAAAAGTAGAAGCGGAGTGGAAAAAGACAGCCGCTAATGAACCTTTCGAATATGCTTTCCTCGATCAGAATTTTGATGAGCTGTTCAGAGAAGAACAAAAACTTGGGCAGCTCTTTACGGTCATGACAGGAATTGCAATTTTTGTGGCATGCCTTGGGTTATTAGGCCTTGCCTCCTTCACCGCTGAACAGCGCACCAAAGAAATTGGCATTCGCAAAGTGATGGGAGCAACGGTTTCGTCCGTAAGCACATTGTTATCCAAAGAATTTATGATGTTAGTTGGAATTTCATTTGTGATGGCGATAGGGCTTGCATGGTATGCCATGAACAGTTGGTTAAGCACGTTTGCTTACCGGATAGAATTGGGAATTGGAGTCTTTTTGATCGGAGGAATAATAGCCGCATCAATCGCGTGGCTCACAGTTAGTTTCCATTTTATTAAAGCCGCGAGGTCTAATCCTTCGGACGCGCTGAGATACGAATAGAAGAGATTCTTGATTCTAGATTCTTTAAGCTGTTGATCGACTACCCGCAAGGATCAAGCATCCGGAATCTAGTATGCCGCATCCCTTCTCCACCGCTAGTCAAAATCATATCAAGATTTGTTAAGAGGTTAACGTGATTTCTGTTTCAGGATTAGTAAATTTCTAGCTCTAACCTGATACTAGAAACATGAGACACCTGACTCTTATTTTAATTTTTATTCTAACAGGATCAATAGCCTTCCCGCAAGCTTTCGATCCAAAACTATTCTCACAACTTAACTTTCGTTTCATTGGCCCTGATGGCAACCGTATGATTTCGGTAGTCGGTGAGCCGGGCAATCCTAATGTTTCTTATTCAGGTGCTGCCTCCGGAGGTATTTGGAAGACAGAAGATGCCGGTGTTACCTGGAAATCGGTATTCGATGATACAGAGGATTCGTCTATCGGTGCATTGGCTATTGCACCATCTAATTCCAAACAAGTATGGGCAGGTACGGGTGAAACTTTTTTAATCCGACCCGCACATGCTGTTGGCAATGGAGTATATAAATCTTCCAATGCAGGTAAGACCTGGAAGAACATGGGGCTTGAAAAAACCTATCGCATTAGCCGTGTGATTGTTCATCCTACCGATACCAATATCGTTTATGTAGCCTCAATGGGTCACGCCCATGGGCCGCAGCAGGAAAGAGGTGTTTACAAAACAACGGATAGCGGAAAGAATTGGGAACGGGTTTTCTTTTTAAATGAAAACACTGGCTGTTCCGACTTTTCAATCGATCCTAAAAATCCAAATATACTTTATGCCGCCATGTGGGAGGTCGAAATAAAAACCTGGAATTTGAAAAGTGGTGGATCTTCAAGTGGAATCTATAGAAGCAAGGATGCCGGCAAAACATGGGAGCCATTGCGCAACGGATTAGAGAGTGGTCCTGATCATCCTGTCGGAAAAACTTCAGTTGATGTTTCTTATTCTAATCCCAACATTGTCTATGCACTTGTGGAAGATAAGGAACCAAGATTGTATCGATCTGAAAATGGTGGCGATAGTTGGAAATTAATGCAGAAGAATCATTCGATGGGTCAACGTGCGGGATATTATACAAGACTTCGGGTGTCCACAGCAGACGAAAACACCGTCTATACCATTTGCGTAGGTGTCATGAAATCAACGGATGGAGGTAAGACCTTCGATAAGAGTTTTGGCCCGTGGTCCGCTGGTGGGGATAATCACGATATGTGGTTTGATCCCAAAGATGGCAATAGAATACTGTGCGCGCATGATGGGTGTCTCAACATGACGTTCAATAACGGAAAGAGTTGGCGAAACATAAATCTTCCTATCGCACAGATGTATCACATAGCGGTTGATGATCGCGTGCCGTACTGGGTGTATAGTAATAGGCAAGATGCATGGTCATATCGCGGGCCGAGCCGTTATGCAGGAGGTGGGTCAATACCATTAGGTACGTGGCATGGTGTAGGCGGATGTGAAAGTGGCTACGCGCAGCCTGATCCTTTTGACAATAATATTGTATGGTCAGGATGCTATGATGGAGGGCTCGATATTTTTGATTTGACCACCATGCAATCCCGTGATGTCAGAGTATGGCCACAAACTCAGATTGGTGCCGCTCCTGCCGATGCCAAATATCGGTGGCATTGGAGTTTTCCTATGGTCTTATCGAAACACACCAAAGGAAGAGTTTGGGTGGGAAGTCAGTTTGTGCATGAGACAAATACGGGTGGACAGGGTTGGCAGGTAATCAGTCCTGACTTGACTACTAATGATAAAACCCATCAGCAAAACTCAGGTGGAATGGCCAGCGATAATCTGATGACATGGGATGGTTGCACGCTTTATACAATGTCTGAGTCTCCGGTTAAGGCAGGAGTATTATGGACAGGAAGTAATGATGGAATTGTAAGTGTAACGCAAGATGGTGGTACTCGCTGGACGAATGTTTCAGCAAATGTTCCTGGTCTTCCTAAATGGGCTACCATCCGTCATTTGGATGCTTCTAATTATGATGCAGCAACATGTTACATGGCGGTTGATGCGCACTACGTTGGTGATTTTGGATCGTATGTTTATAAGACCACGGACTATGGCAAAAGCTGGAAGCGAATTGAAGTAAACCTTCCTGCGAATAATTCGAACATCGTTAATCAGATAAAAGAAGATCCTGCCAAGTCAGGGTTGCTTTGGTTAGGAACAGAGAAGTCATTATACTTTTCTCCGGACGATGGCTTGCATTGGATTCAATTGAAAAGTGGACTACCACCAGTGCCCATTTTTGGAATCGAGATTCAAAAGAACTTTAAAGATTTAGTGGTGGCCACCTATGGCCGGGGAATTTATATCCTGGATGATATTACTCCCATTCGTGAATTTTCAGAACAAGTCCAAAACTCGGATGCGCATTTGTTTTCTATGCGGAATGCGTATCGCTTTCAAGCCATTAATGGAATTAAAACAGATAATAGTTTCGTGTCTGGCCAAAATCCACCAGATGGCGCAGACATTAACTATTACCTGAAAGATACATCCAAAGACAGCGTTGAAGTATTGGTGTACAACTCAAGGAAGGAGTTGATTCAAAAAATCAAGGGAAAAAATAAACCAGAGGTTAACCGTGTATGGTGGGATTTGCGCCATCAGGAGTATGAATTTCCAAAACTTAAAACCTTGCCAAGAGGAAAAGAAGATTGGGTAAAACTGGATGATAAAGGTGAACGCACGATGTTTATCTATGATCTCGATATTGGGCCCGGTATGACTCCTCCATTGACACCTCCCGGAATCTATACGGTTGTCTTAAAAGCAAATGGAAAAGAGTACCGGCAATCGTTGACTGTACTTAAGGATCCAATCACAAAGGGATCTGAATCCGACATTGCAAAGCAGTATGATTTTGGTAGGAAACTTTATAGTTCCACAAGCACCACACTTCAATTGATAGGCGAGATGGAAACTATGCGTGCGAAACTTCTCGCGAAGAAAGGAGACCAGCCTGCTGGCCAGGCAGGCAAGAAAGCCGCCTTACTGGAAGACAAGATTTACCAGTTAGAAGCTGGCCTGCACGATATTCATCAGACAGGTGCTCGCTTTGATATTTTCAGAAAGCCACCGCAAATATTAGAACGGCTATTAGCGATGGCCAAGGAAGGGCAGATATCGAGTGCGGATGCACCACCAACTGATCAGCAACAAGAAGTGTATGAGTTGACAAACTCCAAATTGGAAGAGATAAAAGTGAGTTTTGAAAATCTGAAGAAGACGGCTGATGTGAAGTCATTGAAGTAAAAAGTTGAGCCACAGTTCCACAGAAGAATCAGTGAATCTGTGGCTTATTTATTTCTCTTTTTCCACTGCCATATGGCGCCTTAAAAGCTTATCAAGCCCCAGAGTTTCTAATTTTTTAAAGATGAACGATTTATCCAAGATTACGCATTAGAAAACCCCTTTGTAATTTTGTTAGTGGAGTCTTTTCGAGCGTTCCATCTTTATACAGGGCATTCATGAAATTGCGAGAAATCTTCTTTAGTTTGAAACAATCGTTTCCATTAGATAAGATTTCTCCCTACGGTCGAAAGGGCACAGGCTAACGGGATAGACTAATCAGCATGTAAGTTTCATGAAAACGGCATGCTATTCATTCGAAAATCTTAATGCGTAATCTGGGTTTAAGGATGATCTTCTGAAAACCAGAACATACACTTCACTTCCTTGTTTATATGGCATGCCACAGACCACAACCGTAACTTTTTTTAAATTCAAAACGCTAGGTTCAAAGCTATGGGCTTTTTCGATGATGCAGTTTGCCCACAAAAGTTTAAGGAATGTGAGGGGCCAGTCTTTTTATAAACTGATGGGCAGTGGCCGGGGATTAGGTTTCAATGCATTTCCTGATTGGACAACCTATGTGTTATTACAGGTTTGGGAAAGTGAAGTAGAAGCTCAATTATTTTTTGATACGGCCGAAATTCTTCGAGACTATCAAAAGCGAACTTCAGAAATATGGACTGTCTATTTGAAAAATGTTTCATCGCATGGTCAATGGGATGGCTGTAATCCCTTTCATATCGAAGAATCATTACCCGGTACAGAAATCATTTTTGTGCTTACACGAGCAACTATTAAGTGGCACAAGATTATTCCTTTCTGGCGCTATGTGCCCACTTCGCATCAACCCTTAAACCAAAATCCCGGACTTATTTATACCAAGGGGGTGGGGGAACTTCCAGTAATACAAATGGCGACACTAAGTATTTGGAGAGATAAAGAATCTCTAAATAATTTTGCGTATAGCAGTAAAGAACATCGAGAAGCTATCCATAAAACCAGGCAGTTGAATTGGTACAAGGAAGAACTCTTCGCTAGATTCAAGCCCTACAAATCAGTAGGTACGTGGGAAGGAGAAAATCTAATAGCAAACTATCTATAATGTTTTTTATGCTTTGGCGTCTGACACTTTTGAGGTGTCTTGACACGCTGCTTAATCATACGCTCAGTTAAGAAAATAACTTTTTAAAAAGCGAACGCATGAAAGGCCAGCGAGGAAAAGAATTGATGATTTTAAATTCTTCAGCGCGAGTGGTTTCTTCATCAAGGAAGGCCAATATTTGGTAGGCTTCATTTTTGGTATACATTGTTTTGAATAAATCCACACCCATTTCATTGTGATGATAAAGAACATCAATAAAAAGGGCATCGTATTTCCTGAATAAAGTATTCAAGAGTTTATGACTTGGTAAGCGGTTATTCTTGATATTATTGACAATCAATTGGCTGTATCGCTCAGCATTTTTAAATGAATACCCAGAGGCAGGTTTTACCCATCCGCCTGCTGTTCCAATTTTAGTTACGTATTGATTACTTTTTTTATGAAAAGGGTAATCACTCATAGGGATGACTCCTTTTTCATTTACTATAATTTGATATTTTTCGATTCGTAGAATTTCCTTGACATAACGTCTCAATAAAGCATCATAGCTTTCATCGTCAACCAATGTTGGAGAAAAGAAAGTGAATTCTATCAGTGCTCTTTTGCTGTTGATGGGGAGTACGTAGGTAAAACAAGTTGTGTTGGGAACTGTAATTCTAAAATCCATCATCACGAAGGATTTGTCATTAAAGACCTCCTCATCGGCTTCGATCACCCAGCCCTTGAAGTGTTGAAGTAATCGAGTGCATTTGTCTTTTGAGTTAAAGAAGTCTGGGTGTATGATACTATCGAATACATGTTTGGATGAATAGGATTGGCCGTTTGTTTCAATGGTAGTAGTTTTACCTTGTGTAATAGTTCCAACTTCAGCTTTTGCCCAGGTGATGTTATCTCTTTTTTTTAATTCCTTTTTCGTGTGATTGTAAAAGTCCAATGAGGCTAACATCTTATATCGGTAGGCGCCCATGTTGAGATCAATCTGCTGATCGGTAGCCATAAATTGCGCTTGGTCCCAGATTTTCGTTGTGATGCTATCCCATTTACCTTCGCCCTTTTCCCAAAAGCACCACGTCTTGTCATTCACATCTTTTTGTGATTTTTCAAGAAGTAAGATTTTTTTAGAGTCGAAGAATTTATCTGTAGACATGGCCATGGCTATGTGTAAACCAGCTGCCCCTGCTCCAACTATGGCATAGTCATATACTGTGGAATCCATAGAAGTAGATAAAGAAAATAAGTTGAGCCGCGTAAAGATGGCAAGAAAAACTGAAATCGCCCTTCATTCTTGTTCGATGATAAATGAAATGTAATACCATCGAAATGATAAACCAGGCTACATAATTACGCATTGGAGCAGCGCCTATCTCCCAGATCCAAAAGTCGAAGGGGGGTGCGGAAGTTTCTATAAAGAAGTCAATAAAGACCATCAGTAATGCTCCCACCGTGATCTTTAAAAATGTGTTCTGTACTAGTTTATCGGCAATAGCCGCAGTAGAAAGAATAAGAACTGCCCAGTTAATACCAATGAGTAAAGGAACGCCATCTATTTTATAACCTAAGTTTTGTCCATATTCATACACGCCAAATAAGAAACCGAAATGCACACCTATCCATTCTATAAATAGACTTGACGCAAAAAATATAAACGCAACGAGTATTTTTTTTGAAGTATCAATGGGGAAATTGATGATCAATAGTACTGCGGTAATAACTAGATTGAGGGGGGTTTTGCTTATAAACCAGTGATAATGGCCTACTGAAATACCGATGATAGCAGATAGCTGAAACAGCCAGATCACAAAAATCGAAAACGACTTAATATTGATACTTTTTTGGATAAGCGCTATCCCACTCATGCCATCTCCATTTGTTCACTAACAATTTTCGCTGATAAGAGACACAACGGAATTCCACCACCAGGATGCACAGAGCCACCACAGAAGTAAAGGTTTTTGAATTGGTTGGAGAAGTTCGGATGCCTGAGAAAAGCAGCAAACTTTGAATTGCTCGATGTGCCATAGAGCGATCCCTGATGTGATCTTGTTTGCTGCTCGATGGTGACAGGATCTAAAACATATTCCGTGAGAATGAGTTTTTCAATGTCCGTATCCAGTACTTTATTGATTTTGCGAATTATGTTTTGTCGTGTCTTTTTGATTAGTTCTGGCCAGTTCTGTCCTACGTTGCCAGGAGCGTTTATCATTACGAACCAGTTTTCACAACCTGAGGGAGCATCAGAAGTATCTTCTTTACTTGTGATATTGATATAGATGGTGGGATCTGCATGAATGTTTTCGTTTTGAAATAGTTCTGTAAACTCTTCTTCATATTCATTAGAGAAGATGATATTGTGCAGATCAAGCGTGGGGAATATTTTGTTGATTCCCCAATAGAAGATTAATGCCGAGCTGGATCGTTCCTGATTTAATATTTTTTCTGGCTGCCTGGCCGACTTTAATAAATGCTTGTAAGTAGAAAAGACATCCATATTAGAAACTACTACATCTGCATCATAGGATCTTTTAGCAGTGGTTATGCCTGTTACCGTTTCTTGCTTATGGTTGATTGAAGTTACTGCTTCTTCAAACTGAAACTTAACTCCAACTTTTTCGGCTAGCCTAAAAAGGCTTTGAGAAATTTCATGCATCCCACCAGTTGGATAAAAAGTTCCATAATGCATTTCCAAATGGGGAATCATAGACATGATGCCAGGCGTGGAATAGGGTGATGAACCATTATACGTTGCGTATCGATTGAATAGCTGCACTAGCTTTGGGTGAGAGAAGTACTGCTCATTTACTTCATTAAGTGTTTTATCGATGTGGAGTTTTCCTGCCTGTACTAGTGATTTGATCGTATTAAAAGACAAATACGTACTCCAGCGGTGCAGCGATTTATTCAGGAAAATATCTGAAGTAAGGTCATACTTCTCTTTATTTCTATCCAGGTAGTGGTTTAGAACTCCCGGAGGGGTCTCAAATTTTTCCGAAGCCCTGCGAATAAATTCTTCTTTGTCAGCAGGCACAGAAAAGGTTGTGCCATCACTCCAGAAGTAATTACAGACCACCTCTTTTTTTGCGTAATTAAAATGTTCACGTGGGTTGATACCGTGCAGTTGAAAAAGCTCATCCACCAGATGAGGCATAGTAAATAGAGATGGGCCTAAATCGAATCGGAAGCCTTCTTGTATGATGGCATGGAGCTTACCCCCAGAATAAGAATTGGCCTCAAAAACTGTGACATCATATCCCTTGTTTTTGAGGCGAATAGCGCTTGCAATGCCTGCAATACCAGATCCGACTATTAGTGCCTTGTCCATTAGAATAGAAAACCAAACTTTGAACCTCAATTTAGGTTTCTATTCAACCGTAAACGGATGGAATTGTTCTGAATTCTTGCTACTAATTTGAAAGGTAGGTGTAGTTAATCATTGGAACCCTACTGTGTTTCCTGCCGATCCTTTTTTAGTATAAACTTCTTCGGCTCAAATTTTTTAGGCGCATAAAGAAACCCAAAGGCCTCGCAATTCTCTTTTGTATGTTTTGCATGATGGATATAGTGGGCATGCATCATTCTTTGCAAATAGGTGCTTCTTTTTTTAGGTATCCACTTTACACGCTGATGCACTATAATGTCATGGAAGACCAAATAAAAAATACCATAGCAAAGAATGCCAATACCCACTGAGAACAAATAAGGGCTTGGATAGATGGTTGTGGAGATCACAAAAAGAGCGATTGATGGAATACTAAACACAAGGGCAAATAGATCATTCCGCTCAAGCGCGTGATTGTGAACACTATGGTGAGATCGATGCCATGTCCAAAGAAATCCATGCATCACATATTTGTGAGTAAACCACGCTACCCCTTCCATAAATAGAAAGGTGCCGAAGGTAATTGCTGAACAAGTAATAATTAACAACGAATCCATATCTAGACAGTCTTCAAAAATCCTTTTCTATCATTACTGAAGTATTTTTCCAGTACCGTAAATCGATGGTCAAAAATACGATTTACCTCGCGCCCTACAAAGATCCAATGTGCCAGTCTGCCCAGAAACCCAAATGGTATGGCATAGTTTACCTCATCGGTCATTTCCACACCTCCTCTTACTTCTTTGAAATGGTGTTGATGGTGCCAAAGTGAATACGGCCCAAACCGCTGTTCATCGATGAAGTGAAGTGGTTCTTGAACGTGAGTTATTTCCGTTACCCAATTGACTTTTATTCCAGGTAAGATACTCACCTTGTATTGAATGATTTGTCCTGCATATGCCTTGTCTCCGCCAGAGATGTAAAGAATCTGAAAGCCCATGTGTTCAGGGGTGATCTTCGACAGGTTTTTGGGTGTGGAAAAGAAATCCCAAGCCTCAGATAGAGAGATAGGGAGGATTTGAGTTCGTTTGAGATGATAAATTTTCATGCGGTATTATAACAAGCTGACATAAAAAGAGTTTTAAAAGTTCGCCAAAATCTGCAACTTTAGAAGTATCGTTCAAAGTAGTATGCAGTTTGTCAAAACCCTGTTTTTTTCAGCCCTGTTTTCTTTTGCGCTACTGAATTCTTCCTGCCAAAGGTCAGCAAGAATTTCAGGCTCCTCAGATTCGGTAGATTTCAATCTTCACATCAGACCAATTTTGTCAGATAGGTGCTTTAAATGCCATGGACCAGACGCCAATCAGCGTAAATCCAATTTGAGGCTTGACACCCGTGAAGGTGCTTTGGCAGCCTTGAAGGACAACCCATCGGCTCATGTTATCGTTCCTGGAAATGCAGATGAATCGGAAGTTTATCTTCGAATCTCCGCGAGGGATACTTCTATTCTTATGCCTCCGCCAGCTTCTAATTTGAAGCTCACTGAAGATGAAATTGAAATCATCAAAAAATGGATCAACCAAGGTGCCACCTACAAAAAGCATTGGGCTTTCATTCCGCCTAAGATGCCAGTAATTCCTCAAATAGACCAGGAAGAATGGCCAACAAATGATATTGATAAGTTTGTTTTGGCGAAACAAGAAGAGGCTGACCTGGCACCAAACGTGGAAGCGGATAAAGAGCATTTATTGAAGCGATTGAGTTTTGATATCACGGGCTTGCCACCATCCATCAAAACGCAAGAACAATTTCTTAACGATAAATCTGAAGATGCGTACGAAAAGATGGTAGATGAATTGTTAGCCAAACCTCAATACGGAGAAAAGATGGCGGTGTATTGGATGGACATCGCGCGATATGCGGACACACACGGTTACCAGGATGATGGCTTGCGCACCATGTGGCCTTGGCGGGATTGGGTGATTCATGCTTTCAATAAGAACTATAGCTATGATCAGTTCGTGACCTGGCAACTTGCCGGTGATTTGCTGCCCAATGCCACCAAAGAACAAATTTTAGCAACCGGCTTTAATCGAAATCATAAGATTACACAAGAAGGAGGGGTTGTTCAGGAAGAATATCGAGTTGAATATGTTACAGATAGAACCAATACTTTCGGTAAAGCATTTCTGGCTCTTACATTTGAGTGCGCGCATTGCCACGATCACAAGTATGATCCGATCTCTCAAAAAGCATACTATAGTACCTTCGCATTTTTTAATCAAGTGCCTGAGAAGGGATTGGTTGGCGATATTTCATTGAACTCCCTTGCAGATCCACCAAAGATTAAAATCACGTCAAAGGAAGTGGAGGATATTTTCTCGTTTATTAACAAAAGAGATACTACTCCAGTGGAAGTAATGGTGATGAAAGATTCTTCTAAGAGAAGACCAACTTACATTCTTACACGCGGTGCATATGATGCTCATGGAGATGAGGTAGCGATTGGTTTACCGGATGCAATTTTCCAATTTGATTCTCTAACCTATGGAACAGATCGGCTTGCTCTTTCGAAATGGTTGTTCGATAAGAAGAATCCGATGACTTCGAGAGTTTTTGTAAATAGGATGTGGCAGGAGTTTTTTGGACGCGGTCTGGTAAAAAGTGCGGGTGATTTTGGTATGCAAGGTGACATGCCTTCTCATCCTGAATTGTTGGATTGGTTGGCACTTGATTTTATGAACCACGGCTGGGATATAAAGCGTCTTGTAAAACAATTAGTCATGACCTCTACTTATCGTCAATCTTCAGTTATTTCAAAAGAAAAACTATTAACAGATCCTGAAAATATTTTATTGTCACGTGGCCCACGTGTAAGAATGTCTGCCGAAACGATTCGGGATCTCGCGTTGTCAAGTAGTGGATTGTTAGTGAATGAGATTGGTGGTCCCAGCATGAAAGTGTATCAACCTAATGGGATATGGGAGGCAGCAACATCTGGCAGAGGGCTTTCGCGTTATGTGCAGGATCATGGTGATGATTTATATCGCAGAGGTCTATATAATTTTATTAAACGTACTGTTCCCCCTCCGGGCATGCTTGTGTTTGATGGAAGCAGTCGCGATCAATGCGAAGTAAAAAGATTGCGAACAAATACGCCACTTCAGGCGCTTATATTGCTAAATGATCCAACGGTTCAAGAATCATCGCGCGTTTTTGCAGAACGGCTAATGACAGAAAATAAGATTGCGAAAGTAAATATTGTAAAAGCTTTCCGTACAATCTTATGCCGGCAACCTAAGGAGGATGAACTCAAGCTATTGTTGTCTTATTACACTGAAACGGAATTGATGTTTGGAAAAGATTCAAATAAGGCAAAGGAGCTACTTAATTCGGGAGAGTATCCACACGAACCAATTGAGGATGTAAATTCTTTGGCTGCGCTCATGCAAGTCATTCACACCATGTACAATATGGAGGAAGCGATAACCAAGACCTGATATGGATAATGAATTCTTAAAACAGCGACAGCACATCACGCGCAAGCATTTTCTTGGCAAGCTTGGTCTGGGCTTTGGATCAGTGGCCTTGGGTTCTTTGCTAATACCTGATTTATTTAGTGGCGGAGATGATGATGTTGCCACTCCTGTTGGCTTACCACATTTTGCACCAAAAGCAAAACGAATTATTTACTTATTTCAAAATGGCGCACCATCTCAACTCGAAAGTTTCGATTATAAGCCATTACTTAACAAAATGGCGGGCGAAGAATTGCCTGAATCCATTCGGATGGGGCAGAGGCTGACGGGTATGACTTCAGGTCAAAAAAAATTCCCATTAATTGGTTCGCATTTTAAATTTCAACAATACGGTAAGTCGGGTGCTTGGGTTAGTGAAATGTTTCCTCACATCGCGCGTATTGTGGACGATATCTGTTTTGTGAAGTCGATGCATACCGAAGCGATCAATCATGATCCTGCACTCACGTTTATGCAGACAGGATCACAGCAGGGTAATCGCCCTAGTATGGGGGCATGGATGAGTTATGGATTAGGAAGTGAAAACAAGAATCTTCCTGCTTACAGTGTATTACTTTCTCGTGGGCGAGGCAATGGACAAGGTGTTTACTCAAAACTGTGGTCCAATGGTTTTTTGGATAGCATACATCAGGGAGTGCAATTCAGTAAGAGCGAAGAAGGGGTTTTATATTTGAAGGATCCACAAGGTCGTGATCGGGAAGACAGCAGAAAGATGTTGGACAATCTTGCTCAGTTGAATCAGTTGAACTATCAGGAATTTGGTGATCCGGAAATTCAAGCACGTGTTCAGCAATATGAGATGGCATACAGAATGCAAACGGCTGTACCAGAACTTACTGATTTATCTAAAGAGCCGGACAACATCATTAAAATGTATGGGGCTGATTGTTTAGTTCCCGGAACTTATGCTGCAAATTGTTTAATGGCCAGAAGACTTTCCGAAGCAGGTGTTCGCTTTGTGCAACTCTATCATCAAGGCTGGGATCAGCATGGAAACATGGTAGGGGAGATGCCTTTGCAAGCGCAAGACGTTGATCGTGCAACTGCAGCATTAATTATGGATTTGAAGCAACGGGGCTTATTGGATGAAACGCTGGTGATTTTCGGAGGGGAATTTGGCCGGACAAATTATTGTCAGGGAGATATATCCAAAGATAATTATGGTCGTGATCATCATCCTAGATGTTATACCATTTGGATGGCAGGTGGTGGCATAAAGCCGGGCACAGTCTATGGCGAATCAGATGAATTTGGATATAACATCATTAAGGACCCTGTTCATGTGAATGATTTTCATGCTACCGTTTTGCACTTGATGGGGCTCAATCATGAAAAATTGAACTATAAACATTTGGGCAGACGATACAGGCTTACCGATGTAGCTGGGAAAGTAGTGAATGGAATTTTGGCCTGATAGGAGAATAATAAACAACTGCATGCTGAAACGAAAAAACCTCCTTCTCAATTTCATTTTCTTCTTACAAGTACTTCTAATTTTTCTTTTAGTTTTTGAGAGTCGCGTAGAACTCCCCGCCTGGCTGCAAGTTGCCGGACGCCTTCATCCAGCCCTTCTTCATTTGCCTATAGGATTACTTGCTTTTTTTTCGATTCTGTTACTTGCACAAAATGAGTTTAAGAAGAGAGCGTTCAAAAAAATAACAGCACTCACCTTATTGGTAACTTCTTTCACGGCTTCTTTCACGGCCTTATTTGGTTTCTTCCTTTCCCGCCAAGGTGATTATGGCTCAGACGCTTTAACACAGCATAAGATAGGTGGCACAGTGCTAAGCGTTTTGTGTTATGCACTGGTATTGGCATTTGATCGATATGGGAGCAAAAGAATTCTATTCGCTGGTTTAGCTATGGCAGCAATTGGTTTAGTTGTATTCGTGGGCCATACGGGGGGCACATTAACCCATGGTGAAAATTATGTGCTTGCACCATTGGAAAGTTCTATCAAAGAGATTCCGTTAGATGCTTCCTTGTACCGGAAAGCAGTATATCCAATCCTTGAAAAGAAATGTGTTTCATGCCATAACGAGGCAAAAGCAAAAGGTAAATTGGTGATGACATCTATTTCTAAATTTCAAAAAGGAGGGAAAGAAGGTGTGGAATGGATTGCAAGAAAGCCAGATGAAAGTAGGATTATAGAGTTTATTCACCTTCCACTCGAAGATGATGATCATATGCCACCTGATGGCAAACCACAGCTTACCAAACAAGAAATTAGTTTACTTGAGCAATGGATAAAAGCAGGTGCTGATTTCGATAAGAAACTCACTGACTTACCAGATGGTGATACGTTGAAAGTGATGGCGAACGCAATGCTCGCTAGTTTGAGTATACCAATCGAAGAAAAGCAATATGATTTCTCTGGTGTATCGGATGAAAAAATTAATGAACTCAATACGCCATTTCGCACGGTCTTTCCTCTGTATCAAAAAAGTCCTGCCTTGCAAGCTGACTTTTACGTAAAAAAATCATTTCAACTGAAGGCATTGGAAGAGTTGAAGGAAGTGCAGGAACAGTTAGTTGTTTTAAATCTTTCAAAGATGCCTATCACTGACATTGATCTGGCGGTTGTTGGCACTTTCAAAAATCTTGAAAAGTTGAATTTGAACTTTACAGCGATTAAAGGCACAGGACTAAGCTCGATTGCGTCCTTAAATAATCTGACTTCCCTTTCTCTTGCGGGTACAGAAGTAAAGCTGGAAGATTTGAATGCTGTGATGGGACTTCCATTATTGTCAGAACTATTTATCTGGAATACAAAAATTACGGAGGAGGAGAGACAAAAGCTCACAAAGGAGTATCCAAAGATTGTGATCATCACAAGCCAATTTATTGATGATAAGGTTCTGCGATTGACAAAGCCGGTATTACTAAATGAAGGAATTGTGAAGAGGGGAGACAAAGTGATTCTGAAGCACACGATGCCAGGTGTCACTATTCGGTATACGTTGGATGGATCCAAACCTGATAGTACCTATTCAACTATGTACGAAGCTGCTATGAAGCTTAATTCAACGGCTAAGATAAAAGCAATTGCTTGTAAGCAGGGTTGGTATTGCAGTGACATGTTGGAAATAAATTGCTTCGTTGAGGGTCATAAACCAGAGTCTTCCATTTTGTTAACTCCCCCTGATAAACAATATCCAGGAGATGGTGCTAAAACGTTGACAGATAACAGAAAAGGTTATACGGATAACTTCCGAGAACCTTCCTGGCTTGGCTTTAGGGATAATTCATTTGTTGCGGAATTTAACTTTGGCAGCGCTCCTCCATCCATTGATAAGATTGTCATCAGTAATGGCGAAAATATTGGTGGCTATATTTTTCCGCCAACAGAGATGGAGGTATGGGCTGGCCAGAACAGCACGGAGTTAAAAAGGATAAAGACTTGGAAGCCTGAGTTGATCAAAGACTATCGTTCACAACGAATTGAGGCGTTGGAGATCATCCTGGATTCCAAATCTAATTATACGGTGTATAAAATTATAGCCAAGCCGATTAGTAAACTACCAGCATGGCATTCCGGAAAAGGCAAGAAGGGTTGGTTTTTTGTCGATGAGGTATTCTTCTATTGATGCGAGAACCGTTCGAAATTTCATCAAATGCTTTCAGTAATGCCTTTCGCCATCTTTGGAAAGATCAATCCATGAAAGGGTAATACCGAATACCAATACAGTCGACCCCATAAGCCGAGGGGACGATACGTAGCGGTTTGAAATAAAATCTTCTTTCCATCACTTTCTTTTACTTTGAATTCAAGCCAGGCCTCACCCGGCAATTTCATTTCAGCATAGAGTAACAATCGTCCATTCGGTTTGTCGGCAACGAGTACTCGCCAAAAGTCAAGCGCATCTCCTGCTTTCAAGTCTGTATCGCTTCTTCTCCCTCTTCGTAATCCAACACCGCCTACCATTTTATCAATCACACCGCGTATGCGCCACATCCAATTGCCAAAATACCAGCCGCGATTTCCACCAATGGTCCAGATATTATTGATCACTTCTTCTTTGCTGCGATAAAATTCTACTACGCGCTTGTCGGTGAATACAGCATGTTCAGGAACTTGAGCATTGTTGAGGAAGTTTTTATCGAGTGTTCCCAACGATATCGAATCTTTCCAACTGGAGATGACACTTTTTTGACTGATCTTATCAAATGCCAGGCGAACGGCTTCTTCGTAACTGAGAAGTTTGGTAGGAACAATTTTCTGAATCCGATTATCGCTGCAGATCACTTCATTTTTCATGCTGTTGACCAGGCTACGCGCCAATGAAAAAGTGGTTGAGGTGACAAATACCAACCACAATGAAGATAACTTTGGAGTAAGCACCGGCACCGATACTATCAGTCGCTTCAAGTTTCTAACGTGAGCAAAGCCGTATAACATTTGCTTATACGTAAGTATTTCCGTTCCGCCAATATCAAACGTTTCACGAAATGCTTCAGGTCGTAAAAGGATTCCGTGCAAGTATTCAATCACATTACGAACACCAATAGGTTGACATCTCGTCTTTAACCATTTAGGTGCAATCATCACGGGAAGTTTTTCAACCAGATCACGAATGATTTCGAAAGAGGCGCTTCCAGAACCAATAATAATGGCTGCACGCAAAACTGTCAATGGAGCATTGGCGCTTTTTAAAATATCTTCTACATTTTTGCGGGAGAGTAGATGAGCAGATAAATCCGCATCGTTTACAATTCCGCTTAAATAAATGGTTTGTTTCGCTGTGGTGGTATTTAAGAAGGTCACAAAATTCCGGGCAGCGGTTGCTTCCATTTCTGTGAAATCCGGATTGGAAGAACTCATGGAGTGTACCAGGTAATACGCGGCATCTATGTCAGTTGGTACTATGGCAAATGACTGCTGATCGCTGAGGTCCACTTCAATAACAGAAACCTGTTTTAAAAAGTCCTCCGAAAAATCGTCCCAATCAAATCTGCGTTGGTCGCGTACTAAGCAGAATACATGATGTCCAGCCTCAACCAATACAGGCAAGAGCCTGCGCCCAATGTAGCCTGTAGAACCGGTGAGAAGAATTTTCATTTAGATGGCAAATTATTTCATTCTCGTAACAATGTGTAAGGCTAATTGTTTTCAAGAGACTATCTCAATCAAAGATGACAATTTTTGAATACTATTTTAAAAACTACTTGGTTTTGTATGACCATTAATGCCTCTCTTGTAATGGACTCATGTTAAAAGAGTAATTACTTAATAGAGAGAACCCTTTATTTTCAAATGATAGGTAAAGGTTTAAGCTCTTTGAGCCGGATTCAGTCTTGGACATTTAAAATGACATCTAACCCAGATGATAAGAAAATGTTTTATCTACACCTCGAAATATACTTTGAATAATTTCTCGATTGTAGAAACAATCGAGCCTGATGTTAGTTATACAGGCTTAACAAAATAAAATTTATATGAAA